>CAUYTY010000033.1 GCA_963575655.1 Gammaproteobacteria bacterium
CTGAATTTTCCAATATCTCCGCAGCCGTACTGTTGGATCGGCGCAAGCATGCTCCGAAAAGGGATGAAAAAATAGGAAAAAGTACCATCGAGCGATCAAGCAGGTTTATCACATCGAACACTTCCAGATACGCACCTTGGCAGCTATACAAAACCAGGTGTTCGCGGCCATTTGCGGCTACATTCAATTACAACGGCTGTGTTTCATAGATGTACTCAAAAATTTCAAGAGTAATGAAATCTATTCAATGGCATAGGCGCCGAATTTGTCCGTTTCTTTATGCCAGACAAGGAGTATTTCAATCCACAATTTTATCCCGCTGTCAATGCACAAATCCTATATCTGCGCATGACAGATAGTTTTCGTCCTAGCGCATACTCACCTCTCGCTAAGGAGTGCGGTTAGAACAGATCCGCCCTGAGGAGAAACCCGCCCGCACTGCGGGTATCCTTCCTCATGACATCATTCTCCGTATGGAAAACGTTACAATACGTGATCTCAAGCATTTCCGCACACTGGTCCTCAGTCTTCCCAAGAATCACAACCTCCCGATATTGGTGCTGCGGAAAAATAATTCTATATTTCTAGCCCTGCGTATCCCAGACGCTAGACATTAGGTATTTTCAAATATTCAGGATCAGGTCTTACAATCAAACATATATTAGATAACCCAAGTTGCTACCTATGCGGTGAGAAACGAAAAAGCCCCTCTCCCCCAGGGAGAGGGGTTGGGGTGAGGGCGGGAATTTGTTGATTCGTCAGCATCACGCCCTCACCCCCGGCCCCTCTCCCGGAGGGAGAGGGGAGAAAAGCGCGCTAGGTAGCAACTTGGGTTAGATATGTTTGATCGCAAAACCTGACCCTGAATATTTTCTTAGCTGCAAGACCTGCCTCTAATATTCTTCAATATATTATGCAAATTGCTAAACAGTAAACTTGCTCACCGCATTTTGCAGGTCGGCGGCGAATTGTTCCAGATTATGTGCCGATGCCGAAGAGCGGATCACGGATATATTGTTTTGCTTGGCCATAGCGGCGATACCTTCAACGTTACGTACGATTTCCTGTCCGGCGCTGTTTTGTTCTCTGGTGGCGTCAGCGATGGATCGCACCATTTGGAGAGTTTCATTGGCACCCTGGTTAATCTGACCCAGAGAGTCAGCAGCTTTGGTTGCCAACTTGACCCCTTCCTGGGCTTGGCTACTGCACTGTTCCATATTGGTTACCGCCTGCCTGGTTTCATTTTGAATGGCGGAAATCATGCGGGTGATCTCTGCGGTAGATTTGGCAGTGCGTTCCGCCAAACTACGCACTTCATCCGCCACTACGGCAAAACCCCGTCCCTGCTCACCCGCTCGAGCCGCCTCAATGGCCGCGTTAAGAGCCAGAAGATTAGTTTGCTCGGCGATATCCTTAATTACCCGAACAATGCCGGAAATCTCCCCCGATCGCTCGCCCAACTGACTGATTAGCTTGGAGGAGTGATTGACGGATTCGGCGATTTTGATCATTTCGTTCGAGGCTCTCTGGACTACTTCATATCCTTCGCGCGACAGGTTACTGGCACGGGTGGAGATGGAATGAGTATTCTCGACTTGTTCCGCCACCCGCTGAATAGTGGCAGTGAGTTGTTCAACGTTGGAGGCGGTAGATTGCGCAGAAATACTTTGGCGGTGAGATCCGTCTGCGACCTGGGCGGATATCTGCACAAGATCGGCCGATGAATTCGATACCTGGCCCGCGACCACCAGCACGCGATCGACGGTGTCGTCCATTTTGTCCACGAAGCTATTAATCCAGCGACCCAGTTCTCCTGATTCGTCGGCGTGAAAACTGTCCAAATCAATTCTGTTTTTGAGGGTGGCACCGCACTCCGCTACCTGGAGGAAAAACTTGGTCATGGTCTCCAACCGACGAATAATTGGATTCAGTCCCACGGTATAAAATGTAGCGGCCCCTATCGCCAGTAGGCCGACAATGATGGCCTGCATAGTATACTCATCGAGATGAACCTGGTACCACAGCACATTCAAGGCAAACCAAATACTGCCGCCCACCAGCAATGCCAATCGCATCAGCTTGTAATTGATTGAGCGCCGTCGGTAGACCTCTTCCAGGTCGGCTTCGCACATCATACCCCAACGATCTGAGGAACCCGGCAATTGGAAGGTAATACCTTTTCCAATCACCGGTACGTGGCGATAATCGGAGTAGGCCGGATAGGTCACGAATATGTTTTCGCCACGCCGGATTGTTTCGCGCACGCCTGGGTGAAGTGCGCGTGTCGCAGGATCGGTAAAGATTAATTCCAATTCGGTGTGCTTTGCCACTCGTACTACGCCGAAGTCAGTGCGTACCCCTTGTTTGAGGTTGTCCCCTAAACTAAAAGAATCATCTTCGAAACGTGAACGTGATAATGCTGTGCCGGGTTTAATGGTCGGGTCGAAACGCGATTCCACCATAAACAGGTAATTGTCTCCAGAATCTCGATAGACGTGACCTGCCTCACGCTGAATCAGATCGCTCATGACGTCGTTGGGTATGCGCCCGCACAAGCAGCCCAGAGTTTGTCCGCCCAAGGAAATTGGTTGGTAGAACATCAGGGTAACCGCATCGTGGAACTTAGACACGGACGGCCCCAGCACCAGAGTTTCCGGATCGGAATAGGGGCCAAGCAAAAAAGGGGCTTTTAGTCCTTCGCTATGGGCACGGGGATTGGTATCTTGCCGCCCTACGTGTAATGCGTGGGTAGACGCCAATATCTTACCTTGGGCATTGGTGACGTAAAGTTCTGAGAAATCAGGAGCATGCTTGCGCCGATCCAACAGTACGGCTGCGGAGATATTGGAAAATTCAGAGGAAATCATCAGGGCCAAACGTTGGAGGTAATCCCAGTGCCCTGTGACCCAGTGGGTCAGAATTTCTTTGCGGGTGTCGGCAATACCTTCGAAAGTGTGCTCCACCACTCCGTAGGTATGACGGTTGAGAAAACTCGACCAGCCCATCGCTAGCTTACCGGTCTTGCCCAGCCAAGGCAGCCAGCCGCGCTCGCTGGCCGTGAGCGCCATTGAATCACTCTTCAGTACCATTGTTTCCCCAGTGGTTAAATCTACGGCAAGTTGTCCGCAGATGGTTATTTAACTTTTTGTCCCTAGATAAATAATTATTGGGGGGAGACGGAAGGCAATTCCCATTCCAAATCACATACCTATCGGAAATACCAACTAAAACACACAGTCACACCACGAGATGGCGGACAGGCTCATGACAGAGGCACTGATTGTGTGCAGACAATTAGGCGGAAGCACGAATTTTGTGCATAGAACGACTCCTAGAGCGTTTTCATTTTGAGTGTACGGTATACCCGGCCCCATGGAATGGAAAAACTGACTGCGTGGTATCTAAAACTCCGTACAAGCAAAATAAAAATGCTCTAAGCCCGGAATCGAGAATGCCTCTGATTTCTGATCGAATCTAAAGTAGCCATCCGATCTTTTTGTAAGCGATCAGATAGTGGTACGATTTTGTTAGGCGGATTGCAACCTTGAAGTACAATGGATGAGTTAGCCAGTGGTAACTCATTATTGAACACCTCAATAGGAGTTTTGAATTCGAGGTGTTTTCGTGGTCGGTGATTTAGGAGATCTTTGGCCCTTTTGATGAGTTTCTCAGAGATGGCTAATTCATCCATTGCACTTCAAGGTTACAATCCGCCTTTGCCTTCCTTTCCGCAGAAAGGATTCAAACTACTTAAATTCCCAGTCAGACATTAATCGGATTTTTCTAGAGAATTCTCCAACAATCCATGTTGTGCGAAGAGTTCCATCAAGCGTTGGCAACCCGCCCGAAGTTGGCCGTCGGGAGGTAGCTCTGGTATCCCCCCCCTGACCACGGCTCGTGCGGTATGGTGGGCCAGATACATCACCACGTCTGCGACCAATTCATCCAGCGTGCGAGTACCATCCATAAGCTGTACCAACTGTCCTGCCAAGGGATCAATCTCCAAGGTTGTGTGACGCACGGTAGCCAAGTGTCCGAGTCGGGCCGCCGCCTGGGCACGGGCCAAGGCATGAGCCCGTGGACGTAACGGTAGCGGGCCATGATAAAAAGTCTCAGGGGCTAGGGTTAGACGCACCGCGCGATGGGCATAGAGGGAAAACAATTCTCCGATGAGGTGCTCGACATCCCATTCGTCCTCCCCTGTGGCTGCGAGACGACGTAGTGCCGCCGCTTCGAGGGCTGGATAGGCAACGGCGTCGGGATATACCTCAGCGAGATGCAACAGCGCAGCCTTGGTGAGGGGGTGGGCAACCCCAAAGCGCACCCCGTCAGGGGCGGCGAAGTCTTCCGTGGCGATGTGGGCGAGATCAACTTCCTGCACTGGCAGAAGTAGCGCGGAGAGGGAGAATTCTTGCAATCGGGTCAGATCTAGCTCGCGGGTTAATGGCGCATCAGCACGACACAGCAGGGTCTTGCGAAAGTAGCGGTAGCGCAGAAAATCCATGTGTTGCTCCCGATCAACAAGATCCGCCATGGATTCGACCAGGGCGGCAGCTCCCTCCAACAGAGTCGAGGGGAACATGGTGTAGAGTTCCGCCTCTGCGAGGTAAGACAGCCCGTGTTGGGCCGCCCTCTGGACAAATTCCTCAAACAAAACAGGAGTATTGTTCTCTTCCAGGTATTCGTGGAAGAGATAGCCAGGATGGGTGCGACGTAGCTCGGCAACCTCTTGAGCCAGATAGTTGGCTACGGGGGTATCGTCTCCATGCCAAGCTGTTGCTAACTGCTCTAGCAACGCCTGCGCAGCAACTAGGCGCATCCTTGGCTCAGAGAGTGTGCGGGTATGGTAGAGCAGCAGGTCCCGCACCACACCGCGCAGGTGCCAGCCGGGTAGGGTGTTGTAGCTCACGTAGGCGATACCTTGCGGGGCCAGACAGGCACCGCACAGGCGTAGCAGTTGTTCCTGCGCCGGAAGAGGTATCCACGACCACACCCCATGGGCCACGATGTAGTCAAATTCCCCGAGTGTTGCCGGGTCAAGATTGAGGATGTCCGCTTGGCGTAGGACCAAGTTGGATAACCCCAATCGTTCCGCCAAAACCTGACCCGCTGCTAGCGGGGCTGCTGCCCGATCTATCCCCAAAAACGTGGCCTCGGGTAGATACCAGGCCATGGGGATTAGATTACCTCCGCCAGCGCAGCCCAATTCGAGGACCCGCGCACGCGCCGGAGGTGCTGGCATCATTCCAAACCAACGGCCAAGGGCGGCCAGGGTGGAAGGGTGAGTATCCGTCAGGGGCGTACTGTCGTAGGGGATGGCGTCGTAGGATTCGATGGCGTGCTCCCGGAAAGTAGACAGTGGTGAAGGTAAAAAAGGGCATTCGTTCGCAGATTACGTAAAACTCAAGACTCGTTGACGCCCACCGGTTCTCTCTCTCCAACAAGAGGGAGGTAATGTTTCCGACAATGTCAATGCGATATTAAACATTATTGAGCCCAACTTACTACCAGGCAAACGGTTAGGTCACCCAACATTCCCCATCGGAATGACCAGCCTAACGGCATTGAAAGGTAACAACTTGGGTTAAGATATTGTCAGAACATAGCTACCACCCCTCAGACGCCCATGACCGCACCCTACATCTTGGTAGTAGACGACGAGCCGGACATTCGTGCCCTCGTCAAGGAAATTCTAGAAGACGAAGGTTACGAGGTCGGAATTGCCGAGAACGGTAGCCAAGCCCGCGACCGGCGTCGGGAGCGACGACCTGACCTGGTATTACTCGATATCTGGATGCCCGACGTAGATGGCATCACCCTACTCAAAGAATGGGCAGGTGAAGGCGGAGTGAAAGCCCCCGTTCTGATGATGTCCGGCCATGGCACGGTGGAAACCGCAGTGGAGGCCACACGCAGCGGAGCCTACGACTTCTTGGAAAAACCACTTTCCATGGCAAAGTTGCTACTCACGGTGGAGCGCGCCTTGGAGACCGCTCGCCTCCAGCGAGAAAATCTGGGGTTACGTCGTCACTCTGCCACGGTAACCGAACCCGTCGGTCGTAGTTCGGTAATGGCTCACCTCCGCGAACAGGTCAAGCGCATCGCCAGTCACGACACCTCCGTCCTTGTCAGTGGTGAACCGGGTAGCGGTAAGGAGGTCTTTGCCCGCTACCTACACGCCAATAGTGCTCGCCGAAATAATCCCTTTATCGACGTAGCGGTAGCCGGTGTGGTGCGGGAAAACGCCGCAGTGGAATTATTTGGCATCGAAGAGGGGGATCGCATCCATTATGGATACCTAGAGCAGGCACGTGGTGGCATTCTGTTTCTCAATGATATTGCCAACATGGATCTTGCCACCCAAGGACGACTACTTTCGGCCCTGGAGAGCCGTTCCTTTCTGCGGGTAGGCGGTGCCGAGCCCGTTCAAGTCAATATCCGCGTCGTGGCCACGACCCATCATGACCTAGAGGAAGAGGTACATGCAGGACGCTTCCGTGAAGACCTCTACTACCACCTTAACGTGGTACCGATGCATGTCCCCCCATTACGGGAGCATTGCGAAGACGTATCGGACCTCCTCAATTACTACGTCAACCTATTCGTAGCCCAGGAAAGTCTTCCCTATCGTAGTTTTTCCGTGGCGGCCCAGAATCGGCTACGTAACCATTCTTGGCCTGGTAATGTGCGCGAACTCAAGAATTTAGTTCAACGCCTCCTCATTCTAGGGATAGGGCCTGAGGTCGAGCTAGAGGAATTGGAGCGCGCCCTCGGTACCCCGATACGCCGCGCCACGCCCCCCGAATTCAGCGAATCAAGCTGGCTCGACTTGTCTCTGCGTGACGCGCGCGACAAATTCGAGAAGACCTATCTGGAGCACCACCTGCATCTCTCGGGAGGTAATGTAGCACGTTTGGCCAAACAAACCGGCATGGAACGTACCCATCTCTACCGAAAATTGCGGGCACTAAATATCGAAGTGCGCCAAAAAGGGTAGATTGTGTAATTCGCTTCTTAAAGAATTCACTTACCATTTGAATTTAGCCATCGTTTCATCAACCCGCGTAGGATGCGATGAGGAACAAACAGTATCACTCGCGTCGACCAACTTCCACGCTTATATTCAGAGCAATGTGTAGGTTGGACTGATGAAGGAACCCCCAACTTAATTTTCCGAGAATTGCTTATATTCCAAGGCTGGGCTTCGCAAAAAGATGCTCAGCCCAGCCTATGTGCTACCTGGATTTCAGTATTCCCTATACGGAATGTCGGCTGACTTGTGAGATGTTTTCAGTAATTTCTCTGGCCTATTCTGTTTTTACCGTTGCCGTGCGCTCCAATTTATTCCATCCCACCACAATTCCCTTTAACGATGCCAGAGTTGCCTTGATCGCCACGTAATACATCAACTGGCGATAGAAGAACCGCTGCAAGAATAGCCACAAGAGCAAACTCCAGTCTTCACGGTATTCAAGCAGAAAGGCCAGTGCTGCTGCCAAAAAGTCCACGGCTACGAACAGAGAATAATAGAACAGGATCCGTTGTAGGCCATCATCGGAAAATTGATCGGGATGCTGCCACCAATCCAGACCGGCCATGGCCAGCGACGTTACCAAAAGTAGATCCATCACCGGCGACACTAACGGAAAGAGCACCTGGAACACAAGAATATTGGGCAGGGCTATGGTCCCTAAGGATCCATAACGAGGGCGGAACAAGACATCGCGGTGGCGCCAAGCGGCCTGCATGGTGCCATACATCCAACGATAGCGTTGTCGGATAAAACCGCGCACCGTGTCTGGAGCCTCAGTAAGCGCAATCGCCGTTTCCTCGTAGCGAATGGCGTAACCGAGTCGGCGAATCGCCAGAGTTAGATCGGTATCCTCCGCCAGTGTTAGATCGCTAAACCCCCCTGCCTGTATTACCAATTCCCGCCGCCACGCCCCTACTGCCCCCGGAACTACCGTGATGCAATTGAGTACGTCAAAGGCGCGGCGATCCAAATTCTGACTAGTAATGTACTCCAGGGCCTGCCAACGGGTGAGCAGATTAGTACGGTTACCCACCTTGGCATTACCGGCAACGGCACCCACGTTTGGGTCACAAAAGTGGCGGAGCAATTGCGAAATGGTGTCACGGGTAAAGACCGTATCCGCATCCAAAGCCACTACCACCTCAGCCTCGGTTTTTGAAATACCCATGTTTAGGGCTGATGCTTTGCCACCATTCTTCTTGGTATAGAGCTGTACCCGTGTCTCTTGGACAAAGGCATTGTGTACAGTGTGATAAGTATCGTCGGTCGAACCATCATCCACCACGATAATCTCGAAACGATCTGGGTGATCGCTGGCAAGCAGCGAGGCAATGGTCTGATTGATAACCTTGGCCTCGTTATAGGCCGGGAGAATGATCGCCACACTCGGCTTATAGTTCGGTACAAAAACGTAACGCCGCCCGCGCAGCAAGCGTTGGATTACGGCTAAGGTACCGATGAATAATAGCCGTCCCACCCCCAATACAACCCCCACAATAAATAACCAGTGGATTGCGGTGATCACGAATTCAACAACAGCAAAGGCAGTACGATCAGCCCAAAGATCCCAGGGATTACGCGCAAGCGGTGGCATGACTTCATCTCGGGTATGCCCTAACAAATCGGCGACCGAGACGATTTTAAATCCCTGGCTTTGCAGGACTCGCACCAATCGAGGAATTGCCTCCACCGTTTGGATACGATCGCCACCTGAATCGTGAAGCAGAACGATATTACCCTCTCCTTTTACAGCCCCCTCCACTACTCGTTTTACAATTTCATCCGTTCCCGGACGTTGCCAATCATTGGGGTCGATCTGCATCCCCACTGAGAGATAACCTCGCTCGGAGGCAATCTCCAAGGGACGAATTTCATCGGGAGTTTCAGGTTCCGCATCTACCGCATAGGGGGCACGAAATAACCGGGTCTGGCGACCAACCACGCTCTCCAAAAGGCGCTGGGTCGCGGATAACTCAAGTTGAAATTGGAGCGGAGGAATATTGGCAACATTGGGGTGGGTAAAAGTATGATTACCAATCTCATGGCCTTCGTCAACGATACGCCGGAGTAATTCAGGATACTGTTGAGCATTGGCCCCAATGATGAAAAAAGTGGCACGGACATTGGCACGTTTAAGCGCATCCAAAACTGCGGGGGTCCATTCAGGATCAGGACCATCATCAAAGGTCAGTGCAATCTGTTTGGCGAGGTAGCCATAGCGATTGATGACGTAGGGGGAAGGATAGACCGTAAATTGCTCATCGACCACCAAGCCACGAGCCGCGTCATAGAGAATCTTACGCTCCCCCGCACGGGGCTGTGCCGTAATTCTCAGGATCTCCCCTTGACCTTCGTAGTCCAGGGCATAGCTAAATCGAATCGCTTTCAACGAAATTGCCGCAGCGTTATCGAGGGGTTCCTCTCGGTCCAGAATATTCCAAACCGCTGGGTCCTCGCTGCCCAAACGCCACAAGGCATAGCCCCGAGGGTGGAGAGGGTGTGCCGCGACTAATTGATTAAACAGGCTAACCGCATCCAACATCCAGACATGATGAAGGGCGCCATCATCATCCTCGTAATCAAAGAAAGGATTCAGGGAAGTCGTGTCGAGGGTAATCTCCGCCCCGGATTCTTTAGCCGTCAAGACGGCCTCCCCGAAAGTTCGTTCCTGAGCAGGACCTTTAGTGGGCCAATCGTAGGCATAATTGGCCAGTGCCACCACTAGCTTTTCGGGAGGAATCTCGGTGCTTTGTTTCACCAACACCTGGGCAAACCAACCCTCGCTGGCAATGGGGCCTGGGGTGCCACTCGACCAATGTTCATCATAGGCCATGACAATAATCAGATCCGCCACCTTGGCGTATTCCGCATAATTCCAAGAAGGGTTCAACGCAGGTACATTGATGGATACTGAAAGTCCCCGAGGACGTGTTGCTTTATAAAGCTCGCTCATGAAGATTAACATCCCCGACTGCGCCCGATGGGGAATGTTTTCCAGATCGATACTTATCCCCTGGAAACCATTGTTGCCTAGATATTCCAGGATCCCCTGGATAAGTTTCTCTCGGGCCTTGGGATCTTCCACCAAAAGGGCGACCTTCGCGCCTTCCCATTCGGTTCCATTCCAATTATTGAGCAGCGGTGTAATCGCTAGCCCCGGATAGCGGCGGCGGATATATTGGGTTACTTGGTGTTGATGGATAGGGTCATCTTCACGCAGACTGCCATCAGCCTCGGCCAAATGTAGCCACTCGGGAATGATTATATCCAAGCGATCCAGGTGATCCTTCAAAGAACTAAAACTTGCATCGTCCCAATTAACGTAGTAACCAATAGTTAGTGTTTGCCCATCGCCAGTTTTGGGGTGCGGAGCGTGCGCCTCCTGCAAAAGTTTCTCCAGGGTTCTCTCCTGTTCTTGCACTAATTGTGCCTGCGCCCTTCTAAGTGCCCACTCTGCCCTGGTAGCGGGATGATTTTCGGGTTGGGGCGGTACACTATGACCACCTCGAGGCAACAATGAGGAACTGGGAAGGTTTAACGCAGGTAATACGGGATTGATGAGAATACTAACAACCAAAAGTCCACCTAGCGTGAACAGAACTATTCCCACAAGCAGAATAGCCAGCCGCAACCGTGGCCAACGCCGACATTCAGGGTCAAAGAAAACTGGGAGGGGACGAGGATCTGACATAATTCTTCTATATTGATTTCTTAATTAATAAAACTACCATCTATCCATGGTTGCGAAGCTCCGGTAGAAATGCGTGCAGAGCATGGTAGGTTAGTCCGATAAGGGAGGTTCAACCTACCGATCTTTACCCAACGGGTTACTCTCCGGTAGCAACGGAAACCGTGCAACAACCCTAGTTACCATCTAATCGGCATCGGGCAGATCCTCCGGTAATCCCCGGCGCTGGCGATGCCATAGCCAAACACCCAAAAAACTAGAGATCACAAACAGAGCAACACTCAGAGCGGTACGCAGACCGGGGTCGAGATTGAAACCCGAACCTAACAAAGCAAAAATTAACGTCTGAGGGAGATAACCCAAAGCCGAACCAATAAAAAATGGTACCAGCTGTACCCCCGAGATACCTCCTGCGAGGTTCGTCGCAAGGTTATTGGTAAATGGGGACAGTCGCAGAATTAAGGTCATGCTCATGGTATGACCGGCCAGAAAATCGTCAATTTTTTTGATGCGGTGAGGGAAATGCTTAACCAAAAAGGAACGCCCCATGAATCGAGCATATTGAAAAGCAAGCACCGCCCCAAGTAAGGTTGCCAGTAGCGCCAATCCCGTACCTACGATAAAATCGAAGGCGTAGCCCGCGAGGAAACTCAATATTTGACGGGGTAGGCCAATAGCAGTAAAGGCTGTCCCAACCGCAACGAATAACATCCCACCGGTCAGCCCATGGCCACGAACTTCACTATCGATCCAGCGGGTCTCAAACAACGTATGGATATCCAACCGCTGCAACAATAAACCAATCACCCCCAAAGTAGTAATCAGTATCAGCCCACGCCAGAGAAAAGGCGCGGTACGGATAAGAAAATGCGTGGGGGGATCTTCGGGATCCGTGGATTTACAAGATTCACCATACAATTCACTCATTACCAAGCACCTTAGGTGATCCATCTGGATTAAATAATAACCTTTTCGAGCAACCGTCGACTTTTAAGAGACACGTCACCACCAATCCCAATGACTACCAATAACCCAACCCAATCATCATTTCGCTAAAATTTTCGGAATGACAATGTAATAACCTAATCCAGGGTACTACCTATGCGATGAGAAACGAAAAAGCCCCTCTCCCTCAGGGAGAAGTAAGAAAAGCGCGCAAGGTGGCAACTTGGGTTAACTTATTGGTAGCAACGTGAATTAGCCAATTTGGCGTGCCAGCAGTGTTACCGGATGCATAACTTCTACCGCAATTCCCGCCTTGCGCGCCCCTTGGGCAAGGTGCAACGCGCAACCTAGATTGGAGCTCACCAGAATATCCGGTGCGACCTCACGCAGGGCCTCGATTTTATCGGCACGCAGGGCATGGCCCAGGGCGGATTCTGTCAATAGCGACGCCCCCGCACCACCACAGCATTGGCGATTACCGGGCAGGGGGATCACCGTAAGCCCCGGGATACGGCGCAATAGCGTATAAGGGGCCTGCGATTGGCGCAGGACATTGGCGAGCGAACAGGGGTCATGGACCGCAACTCGCGCACACAGCGGGCGTAGCGTAACCTCTTCTGGCCAGGGAATCCGGGCGAGGAAATTACTGATGTCGATGACTCGTTGCGCCAGCGGTGGCGCACCTTCGGTAGTGGCTTCATTCTGGGTAGGATACTCGGCTAGGGTCGCACCACAACCACTGGCAGTGGTCACAATAGCCTCCGACCCAAAGCGGGCGAAGGCCTCCTGATTACGCTGGATGAGGCGCTGGGCGCCTGCGACATCACCATTGTGGAGGTGCAAGGCGCCACAACAGCCCTGCTGGGGGGGAACCACTACCCCATACCCCAGGTAGGTAAGTACTTTCAGCGCGGCCTCCAGGGTGGAGCGGTCCATGACCCCGGCAAGACAACCGATAAACAGTGCGAGTCGTCCCCGCTCCGCCCCCTGTGCCGGATAGTACGGCCGGAGGGTACGCGGGGAGGGAAGCAACGGCAGCAGGTCGGCAAGTCGTCCCAGTCTCACGAGAGGAGCAAGGCGGACGAGAGCGGTACGTTGCAGTAGGTACAGTATCCAACCTAGACCGCGCAACCATCGCGGCTGGGCGATCAACCCCTCTAACAAAACGCGACGGGTGAGACGGGTCATAGGAGATGGCGGGTCAACATGAAGAAGCAACGCACGCCCCGCATCGATGAGCCGACCGTAGGGTACCTGCGAGGGACAGACGCGTTCACAGGCCCGACATACCAGACAGTGGTCGAGGTGAGCATGCAGACGTGACGAAGGAAGGAGGTCGCCCGAGGCTAGGGCTACCATCAGGGAGATACGACCACGCGGCGACTCGCCCTCATCCCGGCTCTTGAGGTAGCTGGGGCAGTGCGCCAAACACATCCCGCACATCACGCACCGATCCGCCTCTTTCATAGGAAAATAGGGGGCAAGAGGGGGATAGCGCATGGAGTCGGAAGGATTCATAGGAAGGCAGGGGTAAGGGGGGACGACGGCCCGGCATATTACCTCAAGTCAACGTTTCTGCGGTGAACGCATCCCAAACGATGTCAATAGTTTTTATTTCCCTCACCATTTAACTTTTCCCAAAGCGGTGGTCTTAAACTTCGCAATATGCGTCCATATTCTAAAAAACAAAAAATGGATCCCGCAACCGAGTTGCACTGGATCTATAACATGTTACTCTCCGCTTATGGTCCCCAACACTGGTGGCCAGGGGATACTTCCTTCGAAGTCATGGTGGGGGCCATACTTACCCAAAATACTACCTGGCGCAATGTGGAACGAGCGATTCAGGCTTTAGTAGCGGCCGACCATCTTAATCCAACGGCGCTTGCTAGCGCCAATCCCGAAACCTTGGGGGCTTGGTTACGTCCTGTTGGTTATTTTAATGTCAAGACCAAGCGACTCCAGAACTTTTGTCGTTGGTATCTGGCGCAAGGTCAGGAAGAAGGATTGGCCAAGATACCTACGATGGAATTACGTCGCGAGTTGCTTGCCGTAAACGGGATAGGACCAGAAACCGCCGATGATATTCTTCTCTACGCCTGTAATCGGTCAGTATTTGTCATCGACGCCTATACCCGACGTCTACTCGCCCGTTTCATGCTCGCGCGCGGTAATGAATCCTATGAAATGCTCCGCGCTTTCTTCGAAGCAGCATTGGCATCCGATGCGGCGATCTACAACGAATACCATGCACTTATCGTTCGCCACGCCAAGGAGGTTTGCTACAAACGCCAACCCGCTTGTGAGTCTTGTGCCCTGGAGGCACACTGCTTGAAATTTATTATGTAACCGATACCCTGCGGCGGATCAGGAAAGTGAATTGACTAGCTCCCTGAAATAGCAGGCATTGGCCCGCAAATCGGGGCTGTGACCGAGCAGGCCGCCCCCCATTAAGAATATAACCTCCCGACCAAAAACCTCCATCAATTCGGGAATACGTTCTAAGGTCATCCCCCCACCCGGACAAGGAAATATTGTCTTGATACTATCCATTGCCGTCTCGGTCCCAGCCACAATCGAGAAGCATTCTGCCTGGGAAAACGCGAAGCGCCCCCCATAGTTCGGAAAAATTACCGCATCAGCCCCAGCCAATCGAGTCAATTGGCCGAGCAGGCTGAAATGGGACATACCATTTCCAGGGCTAGTCAGATAACTGCCCTGAAAGGCCGGGTGGCTAAGGATCGGGAGTCTCAACGATTCGTCCTTCGCCAAACAACGCATCGCGTCGAGCCCTGTCAGGGCTGGACAGATTAGCAGCCCACCGGCCGCTGCCTTTTTCGCAAAGTGTGCCCGCGCCACTATCTGATCAAATGGCGCCGTGACATTAGGAATATAAAGGGAGTGTTCACCAGTTTGGTGATTGGCCCGCGCTACGGCATCAGCACAGCGTTGGACCCGCTCTTCAAATGGAGCAAAAGCCTGATTAGTCAATCCGTGGTCATCCTTGATCAGATCAATCCCCCCCAATGCCAACTGGTAGGCCATCTCCGCCAATTGCACAGCGGAGAATCCCATGGGTTTGAGCGCGGCACACAATAGCGGACGTTTTGGTACCCCCAATAATTCCCGTAGGCCCACCCTACCCAATTGCGGTCCCGGAAATTTCGCGAAGAACGTTGGCGTCAAATCAAAGCGTAGCACCTGGATCCCTGGCAAGATACTAATATTGCCAAAGACTAGGTTAATAAACTGGGGCAATTCTGCTGCTGCTGTCTCTACGGCATAGCTCACGGTGACTTCAAATCCTGCCAGGCCGGGTTCCAGCCCCTCAATACGGCCCACTACTTCATCGCGAATAAACCCAGCGGGAACTCCCTCCTCAGGGAGTTCAACGGTCTGTTCCAGACAAATGCGTTGGGCATTTATCCGAACCTGTGCCTCACTACCCGCCAAACCATAGACAACGCGGAATCGTTCGCCGCTCAGTGCCATTACAATGCCTCCGCCTTGGCCGCGCTATGAACAGCAGTCAAATAGGCGGTAGATAATTCCTCTGGGGAAATCTTAAAACATTTTCCCATCAGAACCTCTACTTGGGCAATCAGGGCCATAGCATCGAGATTATAGGTACGCATCAGATAGGGGCGACTTCCCCCGTGGGCAAAGGTATCTTGTAATCCAATCCGAATGAGCCGTTTTCCAAGACCCGCCTCCGCCATACTTTCCGCTACCCGCGAACCCAGGCCACCATGGATAACGTGATTTTCCATGGTAATCACCCCGATCTTTGCCGATGCGGCCATGGCCACCGCCATAGTGCTATTGAATGGTTTCAGGGTGGAGACCTGTACATGCTGAATGGATACCCCGCGTTGTTGCAAAACGGGTATTGCCCGTAGCGCCTCTTCCGTGCAAATTCCGCAGGAGAATAACGTAATGTCCGCGCCCTGTGACAATATTCGTGGTTGCCCAAAAGACATTGGGTCAGTAGTGGCGAACAGTCGGGGGATCTCTCCGCGCAGCATTCGCACATAGACCGGCCCCTTAATTGCGTAGGCTACCTCTAATACTGACTCTACATCCGTCGCGTCGGCACATTCCAATATGGTCATATTGGGTAGTGCCGACATTATGGCGATATCCTCAATCGCCTGATGAGTCGCCCCACCGGGAGTAGTAATTCCGGGCAGAAATCCAAAGAACTTTACGGGCAGATTGGGATAGGCTACCGACATTGCTACTTGGTCGTAGGCACGACGATAGATGAATACCGCAAAGGTATGAATTAATGGTATAAAACCCTCGCGCGCCAACCCCCCGGCCCAACTCACCATATTTTGCTCGGCGACTCCAAAGGACAGGAAACGATCGGGGTAACTCTTCTGAAAAAGATCTGCCTCCGTAGAGCTAGTCAGGTCCGCAGATAATAATAATACCTCGGGTTTATCTTTGGCCCAGTGTACGAGATTCTTGGCATGTACGCGGCTCAGGATGGCCATTAATTGGTCCCTCCCCACTCGCTCCGAATGTTTTGGTAAAACGCCTCATAGGTCGCGAACTCTGCCGAGTCGATAAAGCGCAGATAGTGAAGTTTCGGTATTCGTTTTTCCAAGAGCGGCAGACCACGGCAGGGATCGGTGTAGGCCAGAATAATAGTTGGCTGCCCCTCTGAGGAAACCTTGGTGGTTGCCGCGAGCGCCTTGAGGTCGTGACCATCGATGGTAATAACCCGTGCCCCAAAAGCGGTCAGCCGTTGGGCAAGTGGCTCCAGAGTCATTACTGTGGTCACCGCCCCATCACACTGTTGGCCGTTCATATCGACAATTGCCCACAGATTATCTAGTCGGTGAAATCCTGCGGCCTGTACCGCCTCCCAATTCTGCCCTGATTGAAATTCTCCATCTGACATCATCAACCACACTCGACCGGATTCTCCGCGACGTTTGCGGGCCATGGCAATTCCAGCGCCTTGGCTTAATCCCTGCCCCAGTGACCCGGTCATGACTTCCATTCCGGGCGAGTGCTCCGCGCCAATCATCTCGACGGTGCCACCATCTTGATTAAATTGGGTCATGCCGTCTGGATCCATTCGCCCGACTTCAACCAGCGTTGCATACAGAATCAAGGCGTACTGCGCGGGTGAAAGTATAAAGCGATCATAGTGTGGACCTTGCGGACCATTATAATATCCCCCGGACTGATAACGCGGATTTCGCGCCCCGGCCACGCCATTAAATGGGGGCGGCATGATTGGTGGAATCACTAATCCAAGATTCATCATTTGGGTATACAAAGCGGCAAACATCTCGGCACTGGAGCACGCCTGACTCATATAGCCACCACGGTGGCGTAAGGTATGCTCCAATACCCGCAACCGGATCCGATTGGCAATGGATTGGGCGGCGGTCAACCAGGATTCTCCGCTATAGCGCGGGGCTGGGGAGGTTTTATTGATAGCTTGCATCAATTTACCAATGGGTAACCGTGTGAAAGAGAATGTAAACTTGATTTGAACCGGAATTATGAACAAAGCGGAATATTCGTTTGCCGCCTTGAATTATTTCCGTTCACCGGTTGGAGTGTTTTGTGGATTTGCAGACACAACCGAGATTTGTTGCTCGCGGTAAATGGCCTGACGCTTGCGGAAACTCGCCCAAGCCAGGGGGTGAGAGTCCAAAAAGTCGGCCACATATCCACGAGTCTTGCCGGCATGGGGCCGCACCACACGGCCAAAGGCCTGAAGCAGGCGCACCCGTGACGATACCGGTGAGGCCAACACCAAGGCCCCCCAACTTGCTACGTCCAGTCCTTCTCCCAACATTCCCACCGTGCCAATGGTGAGGCGGGTGAGTGGTAGCGCATCAATCGCTGCGGATCGCTCCTTTGCCGGCATTGCGCCATGGACCAGCACACAGGGGATTGTTGCTAGAGCAGCCAGGGCCTCGGCATGCTGAACCCGTTCCACCAAGACCAACACCGACATCCGCCCCGCCGCACGCTCGGCAGTAGTGATGATGAGGCGATTGCGTGACTCGTTGGTCGTGAGTGAATCGATGAACTCGGCCCAGCTCGACACATTACCGGGGTCAATATTCGTCTCCAGTACCTTAACCATAACCGGCACCGTCCCACCGACCATTTCCACCTCTTCCCGGCTCACTCGTGACAAGGTTGGACCAATCACTCGGTGGATAAGCACATCTAAACCATCGCGGCGGTGGGGGGTAGCGCTAAGTCCATAACGGTAGCGCGCTGGTAGCCAAGAAAGAACCTCGGCGAAGGTCAGAGCGGGTACGTGGTGGCACTCATCAAGCAGCGTTACCCCATATCCCTTACCCATATCACGAGTACGTTCTGGATTGCGGTGGAGTGTTTGTAGCATCGCCACAGTGACGATTTCACCTTCCTCCCATTGACCGGCACCAACCATACCGGCCTCGATACCCAATCTGGTAGCGATGACCTCCCGCCATTGTCGTGCTAATTCGCGGGAATGGACCATCAGCAGGGCACGATGCCCCAAATGGGATAGCAATCCAAGGCCAGTCAGTGACTTACCTGCCCCGGTCGGGGCCTCGATCACCCCTTGTTCCGCCTTCAACGCGTCCGAGATGGCACGCTCCTGATACGAACGCAGGGTCACACCCTGGAGCAATGGAAAATCAACCCGAACATCGGTACGGCGATCCTCCACCTGAAAATCGGGGGACAATGCCAGAAGATCGGCAAAATAACCCCGAGGCAGCACCATCGTGCCATCCAGGTCCTGGTAAGTCCGGATCTCGCAATCAATACCACGGGTACTCCGACCAGAACGAGTGGCCTCCAAGTAGGCGGGATTTGGATAGGTATTCGCCTCCTGAACAATGCGCACCAAATCAGCAGGTGCTACGGTGATTGTCAGCTCACAATGGAGGAGAACCTTGTGGCTCGATGGTCTGTGGGAGGTCTTCGCGCGCATTTTCACCCTAATATCCACTCGGGGGGCGGATGTGTTGCCACTTTCCGCTGGCAATCTTTCGCGGTATCAGAAATCGATCAGACCCTTCAGGGATCTTGCATATTAGCGTTGAAAAGGAAACAACCTGCCGTAGTCTAACCTAGCATCACGTATGGTATCCCACCACTGATGCAAATTCACAAAGAATAATCGGTTAACTTTGTTACCACAAATGGATAGTGCTAGTGATTGGTTGCATTCTATTATTTCGAATTGCCTTCTCATCTTTATCTAACTAAGATGTGATTTTCTCGGCAATAGTCTTGGACGAAACAATAGTTCGAATGAGACCACAAAAGTTAGGAAACAATTCCCGAATCTTGGCCGGAAGATGAAACTTGGCACTATCACTCCGTGCGAGCTTGGTTAACATATTGTCAAGAGTCGTCTCAAAACCAGCACCCTTGGCATGAACATACATCACGCTTAATGTTGCATGGGTGATGCTGTTTGCGATGTAAGATACGGCCACGATATCGTCAGGTTTTTGGAGAATCGAAATCTCGATGGGCGTTCGCGGTTTTACATGATGATACAGTATTACCTGATTAATTGCCTCTTTCTGCTTTAAGGCACCATCACCATTAGGAAACCACCGTTCCCACGCGGAATTAAAAATATCGGACCCATTTTTCTGATGAGTTAAATACTCATTAAACAACGCCTCGCCACCTCGTAAACCTCCCCGGTTAGGAGAAAAAGCCCCCCCGAACTCAATCATACCAAGATTGTGCCACAAACCAGCCAATGCATAAGTTAAATGCTCTTCTTGCGAGAGCTTTTTATTTCTAGCCCAAAACAACATCAGAATCATCACCGCAAGTGAATGGTAAAGCCAGGCTTTCTCTAGCTGATCCGGTGGCTCTTGTGGGAAACATGAACGAAAAACATCCATCAATAAATCAGGATTATTATTGGTAGCCTTCAGAAACGCCCCCATAACATCCACTGTTTGTTCCCATGTATTGTTTAAACCAAGTCTTGTCGCTAGCGGATATCGTGCTGGGAAGTCGGGAAATGGGCAGCATAAGACTTGAGATAATAGCTGACGGATCGCGTCCAGAGAACCCAAAGAAAATAGTCTAAGAAAATCTACTTTGGTGAATACCGCATCATAGGGGTAGCTGGTTTGTGGATTCAGAAGATTGTTCAAATAGGTGGAGGTTATCTCTTCTTCAGACAAACGATAATTGGCATTATAATAAATTGGCGGGAGAGCCATCCCCTGATGAATCGGAAGCCTCCGCGGATCGATGCTCACTTGAAATGTCTGGGGATCGGTTGGCGTTAACCCAGAAGAAGGAGCATTACTCTCCGCAGAGGAAGTTAGTCCTCTTTGTAGAAAAACGTTAATTTCCGGAGGTAACGTAACCCCGTTGACTCGAAACAGATGGGTTAATAAATGAAATAATGGCAAAAAGCTTCTGCTCCTTTCATATATCCAACCCATATCTATTTCGGACAGGTTTTGTTTGAGTATTCTATCGGATATCTGATACGCCGTCGGAACATTTCCCTTGAAGAAACGTGCGCTTTCCTCGAGTCGCTCACTATCTTGAAGAATATTCGTCACTGGAATGGAATCAATATCAGCGTCAAGGGCATTCTCGTCTGGGTCAGAGAATCCGTCGGGAAACATCTCTTCTATAATTATGGAAATATCTTTAATGGATTGCGCCTTGGCCAATCTTCGTTCCCAGACTGCCGCCCAAAAGTCGAACTCGTTATAAAAAACTTTATTCGCAAAGATCAATAGCTGGGGGGTGGTAGTTCGTAATGCTTTTTGTATCTTATCAATCTCTTTTGGCCAGAGGGGAGAGATCGCAGACAAACTCTCCGCCACGTGTCTCGCCACTGCTGAAATATCTCGTCGACCAAGCAGTTTTTGCATAGGTCTTAATGAGTAATCATTATCAACGATCTCTTTCGCATCATGGGAGGGGCTCTCTAAGACAAAATTACTCCATTGCTTCAATGCTAACGTAGAAAACGGTGGTATCCCCCCACTTTTCTCAAAAATATATTTTGCGTCATCTACTTTTCCATGCACCAATAATCCTGCAACCGTTAGTAAGCGAATATCCCCACCCACCAAACCAGCGGGAAAATCTTCTAGGTCAATTGGTTGGTTATATTCATTTTCTTCTTGCAGATCAGTAAATAATCTTGCTAGAGATAATGCTTTTTGTGCGTTTAAAGTGTAAATAACCTCCCCGGTTTTATCGTGAACAAACCATCCTACGGGAGGTTGCATGTTATGAAAACTACTGGGGGTCGCGTCGAACAATAATTGTTCGTCATCCGGGCCGAGGTTTTTCTTATCCGATAATGAAGACCTGATATTCTTATGAAGTTCCGTGAGCACGGTAGAAACATTCAACTTAAACGCATTCTTTTCATTTACACTGGAAAGCAGATTGAGTTTCTCGGTAAATAGTTTAAGAAATTTAGGGGGGGTTACAGAACGAAACTTGTTCAACTTCTTTTCGGAGATTCCGAAAGGACTTCTTATCATCGCTAAGAGTGATAGCAAGGTATCAATATCAGGAAGTGGTTCTTCCTGATGCCCCTTGATCAAGGAAGCGGCCTGATTGATCAATCCATAGGCCTCATCGGTAGTTGCATATGACGCGATCTCACTAGCCGTAAGTGATGCATAGACCGGGGTTGATGAGGCATTAGCCTTCAGCGCATCAAACACGCTAACCGCGGTCACTTTTCCTTTAACGTTTAGATAGAAGGCGGTTGCATTTTCCAAATACATTTGGAGGTAGTCGATTAACCCTTGCGGAGAAAATCGATTCACTCTTTGTAGGCGGAAAGATTGATTCGGTATTCGCTGATATTGGGGATCGGCTAACACCGAAACTAAAATAGATTTACAACGTCTTAGGCTAGGTAGCGGTAGATCTAGCAATTCTTGCAAGTAAGGCCGTTGGCGTATCGATTCAATCAGTGAACCAATAAGTTCAGCCTCTGAACCATTATCAATAGCCAGAATGATGGCACGAAGGTCGGTGTCGTTCGTTCCTGGGAAATATTTCTCGATAATGTTTCTTAATTTTTCTGGCTCAAATTCAGATGCGCTCTTAGTGGCACCTATAATTTCCTTAATTTCCGAGGAAAAAATAGTTCTCAGCAAAGCCTCTTCGGAAAATAGAAATTGATTCTCGTAAAAAAAGATACCGATCTGAATAACGTTGGTGACCCGAACGGTTTGTAAAATTAGTTCTCTTGGTAGTGATGATTTCCTGTTCTTTATTTTAATCTCATCGTTTATTCCGTTTTTGTAAAATCTCGACAGAAATTCATTATTGGTGCTCGCCACCAACATTAACTCGGCTTTGTTTTTTGCTTTTTCGGTAACGCCTGAGAAAATATCAAATAGCTGTCTGGCACAATATGGAGATATTTCAGGTAGTGGGGTTTGTGGATCCAGCAAGTGTTTCGAAAATTCCACAAGGGCATTCTTTAGTTCGTCACCAAATATTGGCTCAATCTCCTCGGGTGATTCTTCCTTATCGAGTTCGTCCAGATCGGTTATATATCCTGGCGGGGCGGAATGGGCATGTTCATCCCCATCAACAGAGGCCAAGGCCATTAATATATAAACTAACCTGATACGGGAATAAGGATCTTTTCTAAATATTTCAACAATTGTTCTAACCTCTTCTTTTTGTAGCGTCCGACGTTCTTCTTCCCTTAATTGCTGAATTTCCTGAGTGAATAACGAGAATTTTGTGGCACCAGATTGCAACGTTATAAAATAACCGATCTCTGATGTTGTTAGTGATGGTGTGGCTAGTTTCTCGTTCGTAATAATACTTGCCACTTGAGAATAAATGGTTTTAATAAAAGTATAATCGGTAGTTTTCTTGAAGAAACCAACGGCATCTCTTAGTGTTTTTCCAGAGCTGGAGATCTGACCAAAGGAAATTAACAAAGCTTGTTGATGTTCAGGCAAAATCGCTGCCCAATAATCTTCGAGTGGTAGGTCCGCACAGATGCGAAGGATATACGACTTGACGGCCTCTGCCTTAGATATGGATTCTTCAGTCTGCGGGTCTTGGCAATACATCCAATAAAGACCAAAGGATGCCATGACAGTAATTTGCGCTGAGTGCAGTGGCACGCTAATACCTGCCCACACTATCGTGTCCTGAGAAGAATTGATTGGAGTAACAACAGGTTCGCTACTAATACTCATCTAACGTTAACTCCCAAAAGATCTAATTTGGCCCATAAAGTTAAGAGGCCGGTGAATTTTTGACCACCTGCGTAAAGTTGCACAGAAGGGGGGTGTAACCGCTCACTATCTTCCTAAACTCTCCAAGCCACCTCACTCCCTCACCCCCTCTCCTTAACAGGAGAGGGGGTGAGGGAGTGAGGTTGGAGGGAGTGAACGGTTATGAAGGGACAGATAAACGTCTCTGCGTAACTTTACGTTGGTGGCCGAATTTTTAAATCTTCTTTTCGGAAATATTTCTCAGAAGGTATTCAACGTTACTCCGAGGACATAACTCTGGGTATTTATTCTCAATCTCTTTCCGGACGTTCATTTTTCTAAGAAGAGTTCCGAAGTTGTCGTTTTGGATACTGTCGCTACTATTGCCTGCTTGGTTATAGATGAAATCGTTAAGGAGAATAATAGACGACAATTCATCCCGATAGGTATTGCTAGTAACATTAGTTATAGTCTCTTTCTTTATTTCTATCGCAGGTGGTGGGATGACTGGTTGCGATTTTCTAGATCCGTGAAACTTAAAGGCACCGAATTCTAATTGGCACGGCTCCATTTTCTTTCTCCAGGGATGAGAAGAATCTGACTCGTTACCGTGAGTGAATATAGCAGGGGGTTCTGCAACAGGTAGTACTGGTTCCTGTATCTTTTCTGATAAGTCGTCTATTTTTTTCTTGGTCTTTTGGGAAGGATTAAAAGAAGGGTGATCTCCAATTATTCGTTTCCATAATGCTGTTGCCGTTTGACGGTCGGAAAATTCCCCTGGGAGAAAATCTCCCGGCGCAAATAAATAGACGTAGACGGGAGAATGTCCTTTATTGCTAACATTTAGCAGCAAAACCCCTTCCTTGTTATCCGCACGGATATCAAAGGGGCTCATAATCTCACCAGACTTACGTGTGATAAGAGAATCCTTGGAGCGACGATTGGTTGATACTGCCTTTTCTGAATAAGGTGCTACGGTTTTGGTCACCCCCAGCGTGAGATTATTATCGTCTCGATAACTTCCAGTCTTTGTGGAATAGAATTTTAGCCCAAATAATAGTTGCTCAGGCTCTGGGATCATTAGACAGTATAGCGATCCAGAATTAATATAGGCTATAGTAAAAGGAGCGTAGATGATCGCCTGTTTATTAATCTGATGCATGTCCGGCATAATTTCTGGCAACCATTCCTGTTGATTTCTCTTTGAAAAATATTCTGAAAATTTCGAGATAACCTTCTGGGCAGGAAAATATATAGAAGTAGTTGATTCTTTGTTTATGAAATTTTTCAGAGAGTCGGTTAGCAGAAACTGCATTCCCCCGATGGCTCTTAGCCTGTCGCGCTCCTCACTTCTTATTTTCTTAGAAAAATTAGAGATGTTCAACTTGATAAGATCGACGCTAGATCTTACCTTATTGATAAAGTCGCCAGAGAGCGACGTTAATCCGGCTTCTTCTAGTTCCATCAATAGCGCAGAAACCATACTGTTCACGGATGTTATATCAGATACGATCCCGGTATTGGCTTCATCGTTAATCTCAGATATTAGTGCAGACAGTGCAAACACGATAAGTTGTAGCAAGTCGGATAGTTGCAGGACGGATCTCTCTGGTCCAATCGTCTCAAAATAACTCTGAATCAATTTTGTTAAGCTGGACAAATAGACTTTTTCATGTTTCTTCCAGAAAACAATTCCTGCTCGTTCTTCTGTTTGTTTTTGTGCGGCGGACGGGGTCTGATAATTATCGTTGACAACGGGCGGATACAAAATAACAAAGTCTTCGTACTCCTCAAGCATACCTAACCGTATAACAGAATCTTTTATTTTAGAGCTATCACCTATGGATGGTGAACCTTCTATCGAGAAAACCGCCTGATAGCAAACTACCTTTTTTAATAGTTCTTCTGTTTTTGTGAGAAAGTTAAATTTAGAATCCTTCTTGAGGCTTGCCAGTACTTTTGTGTAGGCACCCTGATTTTCGAGAAATAGATCCAAGACGCTCTTCTGCGTCCTGGACGCGAGGTTCTGACTCTTACCGCAAGAAATATAGTGGTATTGGAATTGTTTTCCGAAGTTGCCATTAAGATTGATTTTGGTTAGCGCCCAAAGAACACTGAGCTCCATACGGCTTAATCGCATGGAACCCTTGGTATATTCCTCCCATGCCGACTCTCCTCGTAGTTCTTCTTCATTAATCATTTTGAGTAGTTCTCAAGGAATGAGAAATCCAATAGTCTCTCGCAAAATACAAATTGAATTTTTTGTTGTTTTCTGAATAGCAATCGTTTATCTCTTTCCCGTGAGGGGGGATAAGGAGGGCAATATACAGTTTGTATATAGAATGGGAGAATCGATGGTGGTGTCAGACTCTTCTTAGATGCGGTATTACTCAAGACAAGGACCGGTGGGTGTTCTCGAATATCAAAGAAAAGGTACGGTATTCTTTCAAGGTTCGAGGAGTTTGAGGATCTCATCCAGTTCTTTGCGAATCTGGACCAGGAAATCTTGTGGGTTTTCGGAGGGAAGGACCTCGGCAACGCAAACCTCGCTAGCGACAGTACCGAGGCGTTGACGGGCACCGCCAATCGTAAAGCCCTGTTCATAGAGCAGGCTACGAATCTGACGCACCATAAGCACATCATGGCGTTGGTAATAGCGGCGGTTACCGCGCCGCTTTACCGGGCGTAACTGAATGAACTCCTGCTCCCAATAGCGGAGCACATGCGGCTTGACGTCGCAGAGATCGCTAACTTCGCCAATGGTGAAATAACGTTTCCCTGGTATTGGCGGCAGGTCGCTACGTGTCGTGGTTTCCGGCATAGGCTTCGACCCGCGCCTTGAGTTTCTGCCCAGGGCGGAAGGTAACTACGCGCCGGGCACAGATGGGGATCTCTTCGCCCGTTTTCGGGTTACGTCCGGGGCGTTGACCTTTATCACGCAGGTCGAAGTTACCAAAACCGGAGAGTTTTACCTGATGTCCACTCTCAAGCGCACTACGAATCTCTTCAAAGAACATTTCAACGATATCCTTCGCCTCGCGTTTATTCAGTCCGAGTTCTTCGAACAATTTTTCTGCCATGTCGGCCTTGGTCAAAGCCATACTTTAGTTCTCGCCTGGTTTGCTGGATTTTATTCGCGCAACGTGGCATCGAATTCCGACGCTAATCGCTGCACCACAGAAGCTACGACGGCGTCTACTTCACTATCCTTTAGCGTGCGCGAAGGATCCTGCAAGGTCAATCCCATCGCAACACTTTTTCTTCCTGGTTCAATACCTTTTCCGGCATAGATGTCAAACGGCACGAGTCCTTGGAGTAGGGTTCCGGCGGTTGTGCGTACGCACCGCAACAATGCCTCGACGGACACCCCCTCTCCCACCAAGATCGCAAGATCACGACGGATGGCGGGAAACTTAGACAAGGGTTGGAACACCGCGCCCCCGCCAGCCTTGAGTGCCTCCAGGTCCAACTCAAAAACCACTGCCGATGAAACTCCTAGGTCGAGATGTTTCCCTAGGGCCGGGTGAAGGGTCCCGATCCAGCCCACCTGTTGTTCATCGCGCATCAATGCGGCACTTTGGCCGGGATGAAGGCTGGGGTGGACGCGAGGTTCGTAGCGCAACCCCACCCCTGCACCGACCTGGTCCGCAACGAGGGCCTCCAAATCGCCCTTGATGTCAAAAAAATCAACGGTTCGGCGTGGCTCACCCCATTGTTCGGGATAGGCCGCCCCGAGGGCAAGACCGGCGATGTGTACCGCTTGGCGCAAATCCGTTCCGGGGGGGGAGGCAGGGTTGGATACGAAGGTCCGTCCAATCTCGAACAACCGCACCCGCTCCTGTTGGCGGTGAAAGTTGTAACGCGCTGCTTGGACCAATCCTGGCCAAAGGCTGGTGCGCATCACCGCCAAATCTGTAGAAAGTGGATTGGCCAAGGGCAACGGTGCACGCTGCGGGTCGAGCGAAAATCGAAGGGTGGGATCCACAAAGCTGTAGGTAATGACTTCCTGGTAGTCCCGCGCCACCAAAAACCGAGCAGCCTTGGCGGGGTCCACGGTATTTTCAGGACGAGGACCCATCGCGGTGGCAATAGCTGGACGGGTGTGAGGGATGTGTTCGTAACCCCTAACCCGTGCGAGTTCCTCGATTAGGTCGACCTCCAGGCTTATGTCGAAACGAAAGTCAGGGGGGGTGACCTGCCAGCCGTCGGGGATCCGTGCGACGGTCATCCCCAAGCGCGTGAGGATGTCCACGACCATTTCAGACTCAATCTCAACCCCGAGGAGGCGTTGGATACGAGATGGGCGCAGGGCAATAGCGGCGGGATTGGGGAGGTATTCTGCAGCAGCGACCTCGATCACCGGTCCGGGCGCACCGCCCACAATGTCGCGTAATAGGTGAGTGGCACGTTCTACGGCGGCACGTTGGAGGTTGGGGGCAACACCACGCTCAAAGCGATAGGAGGAGTCGGTCTGGAGGCCATAACGGCGCGGCCGACCGATGATGGCGGCCGGTGCGAAAAAGGCGCTTTCCAGGAATAGATCAGTCGTCCCCGCGCTGATAGCGCTGCCTTCACCACCCATAATGCCGGCCAGGGCCAATGGACCACGCTGGTCGGCGATGACCAGGGTATCGGGGTCTAGGGTAAGCGAGGCGCCGTCCAACAGGGTGATGGACTCGGCGGGCGTCGCCCGACGCACCACGATGCCACCAGTAAGGCGGTTTAGGTCGAAGGCGTGCATGGGTTGACCAAGTTCGAGCATCACGTAGTTAGTGACATCAACCAAGGGACCCAGACTGCGCAAACCACTCCGACGCAAGCGTTCTTGCATCCACAGGGGAGTAGGGCGCGTGCGATCTACGCCTCGGATCACTCGGCCCACATAGCGTGGGCAATCCTCAGGGGTACGTACTTCAACCGGGAAGGTATCCGTACCAGTAGCGGGTAGTGGATCCAAAACGGGACTGTGCACCGGGAGACGATTGCGTACCCCAACCTCACGGGCCAGACCGGCCAGGGAGAGGCAATCACCACGATTGGGGGTGATATTCACCTCCAAGGTCACGTCATCCAGACCTAGAAAGGTACGCAGGTCGGCCCCTGGAGGGGCGTCGGCAGGCAGCTCCAGCAACCCCGCAGAAGTGGCGACAAGCCCCAACTCCACGGCGGAACAAAGCATCCCGTGGGACTCTACGCCCCGTAGTTTGGAGCGTCTGATACGGATTCCACCGGGAAGATTGGCTCCGGTCCGCGCACAGGGGGCGAACATTCCCGCGTAAACGTTGGCCGCACCGCACACAATTTGCAGTGGTTCTGCCTCTCCCACGTTCACTTGGCATACTCGCAACCGTTCCGCGTCAGGATGAGGCGCCACGGACACAACCTGTCCGACCACCACACCATCAAAGGCACCGGCAACCGGTTCGACGGCCTCTATCTCCAGACCGGCCAAGGTGAGTTGGGCTGCCAGCGTGGAGGTATCCACCGGCGGATCGACCCATTTCCGCAACCACTGCACACTGATTTTCATCTTTTTTAATTTTGCGATAAAAGAGAAATTCTGTCGATTCTGACGCCGATTCCAACTTCAATTTCCAGCCCACTCATGCGAATTGACGCAGGAAACGCAGGTCGTTTTCAAAAAATAGGCGTAGGTCATTAACCCCGTGGCGCAGCATAGCCAAACGTTCTACCCCCATACCAAAAGCGAAGCCGGTATAGTGCTCATTGTCGATGCCCACCTGCGCAAAAACTCGTGGGTGAACCATGCCGCAGCCCAGCACTTCAAGCCAGCCCGTGTTTTTACACACCCGACAACCGCCACCTCCGCAGATGAGGCACTGCATATCTACCTCGGCGGATGGCTCAGTGAAAGGAAAATATGACGGACGGAAACGCACGGCTAGGTCACGCTCAAAAAATTGCTGGAGAAAATCGTGCAGCGTTCCTTTGAGATCCGAAAAGGATATTGCAGTATCTACCAACAATCCTTCCACTTGATGAAACATCGGGGTATGTGTGAGATCGGAATCACGTCGATAGACTCGTCCCGGCGCAATGATGCGCAGGGGCGGGCGACGTGTCTCCATCACCCGAATTTGCACCGGGGAGGTGTGGGTGCGCAACAGGGTGTGGGCGTCGAAATAGAAGGTATCGTGCATCGCCCGCGCTGGATGAGAGGGCGGAACGTTGAGTGCCTCGAAGTTGTGATAGTCATCTTCAACCTCTGGACCTTCAGCCACTTCGTAGCCAACTTGGGCAAAGAGGGCCTCGATGCGCTGCAAGGTTTGGGTGATTGGGTGCAGGGCCGCACGACCTTGGCCACGACCGGGGAGAGTTACGTCCAGGGTCTCCGTGGCGAGACGTGCCCCCTGAGTCGCGGCCTGCAATGCCTCATGCCGCGCCTCAATGGCAACCTGGAGGGCCTGCTTCGCCTGATTGATAGCGGCGCCGACGACCGGCCGTTGTTGGGCGGGAAGCGTCCCCAGTAATTTGAGACGCTCGGTCAAAACACCCTTCTTCCCTAGATAGTGGACCCGAAGTTGATCCAAAGCAGGAAGGTCCACAGCGGCGGCAACAGCACGAATTGCCTCATCGAGAAGGTCCGAGATGTCCTGCATGGTGCGACCTTAGAATCATCCAAATAAAAAGGGAAAGGCCGGACTGCCTTTCCCCTGGAGCGACAGCCACCGCGTCCGATAGCGATGACGCATACCGGGGCATCAACCCTTGGCGCGTTCGGCCAAGGCGGCGAATGCTGGCTTGTCGAATACCGCCATATCGGCGAGAACCTTGCGGTCGATCTCAATGGCGGCCAACTTCAAACCATTCATGAAGCGGCTGTAAGACAGGCCGCACTCGCGGGCCGCTGCATTAATACGAGCGATCCACAGGGCACGAAATTGGCGTTTTTTCTGACGGCGGTCACGGTAGGCATATTGTCCGGCCTTGGTAACCGCCTGGATAGCAACGCGGTAGACGTTTTTGCGCCGACCACGATAGCCCTTGGCCTGCTCTAAGACCTTTTTGTGGCGGGCGTGGGCGGTAGTGCCGCGTTTAACTCGGGGCATGGTCTCGATCTCTTCAAATGGTGTATGGCATCATCTGCCGCACAGCGCGTACATCAGAGGGACTGATCATCGCTGTGGGGCGTAGATTCCGTTTACGCTTGGTACTTTTCTTGGTGAGGATGTGGTTCAGGTGGGAGTGAGCACACTTATAACCACCAGAGGCGGTGCGCTGGAAGCGCTTGGCCGCACCACTGTTAGTTTTAATCTTCGGCATTGGGTTGGATTCTCCACGGAAAATTTAATGGCGGCTAATGTCCAGGTTTCTTTTTGGGGGCAATCATCATCGTCATCTGGCGGCCTTCCATTTTCGCCGTTTGTTCAACGACGCCAAGCTCTCCGACATCTGCCTCTAAACGGTCAAGGAGCTTTTTGCCCAACTCTGGATGAGCAAACTCCCGTCCCCGAAAGCGCAGGGTGATCTTAGCCTTGTCGCCTTCTTCCAGGAACCGGATAATGTTGCGTAGTTTGATCTGATAATCCCCTTCGTCAGTCCCGGGACGAAACTTAATTTCCTTGACTTGAATCTGCTTCTGCTTCTTTTTAGCCGTCGCCTTACGTTTATTTTCTTCGAAGATAAACTTGCCGTAGTCCATGATACGGCAGACGGGGGGTTTGGCTTGAGGGGCAATTTCCACCAGATCCAGCTCGGCCTCCATAGCCATTTGCTGGGCCTTGGAGACGGCTACCACGCCGATCTGTTCGCCATCCGCGCCGAGTAGGCGAACCTCGGGCGCGTTGATCTCCTCGTTTAATCGGACGGTCTTTTCTGCGACGATGTTTCAGCCCTCCACTACAGTTCGGCCGTGACTCGCCACCTCGACGGCGAGTCGCGCACCCAAATCCTGGAGCCCCATGGCACCCAGGTCCTTGCCGGTGCGGGTACGCACGGACACAGTCTGATTCTCCACCTCACGATCCCCCACTACCAGCAGATAGGGGACACGCTGCAAGGTATGTTCCCGGATTTTAAAGCCCAACTTTTCATTCCTCAAGTCTGAAACTACGCGCAGTCCCTGTTTTTTTAGGAGCTTCTCCGCCTCGGCGGCATAGGTCGCGTGGCGTTCGGTAAGGCTGAGGACCACTGCTTGAACCGGTGCGAGCCAAACAGGCAACGCCCCGGTGTGTTCCTCGATAAGAATGCCGATGAAGCGCTCCATAGAGCCGAGAATGGCCCGGTGCAGCATCACTGGTACCCGTCGGGCACCGTCCTCGGCCACGTAGTTCGCCCCCAGGCGGCCAGGCATCGAGAAGTCTACCTGGATGGTCCCGCACTGCCAAACGCGAGCCAGGCAATCGCGTAGCGAAAATTCAATCTTGGGTCCGTAAAAGGCGCCTTCCCCAGGCTGAAGGTCGAAGGTCAGACCACGCGCATTCAGTGCCTGCTCCAGGGCGTGCTCGGCCTTGTCCCAGTCCTCGTCCGTGCCTACCCTCTGGGCCGGACGGGTAGAGAGTTTGACCAGGACATCCCGAAATCCGAAATCGTCGTAGACCTTGAAGACCAAATCGATAAAGGCGCTCACCTCAGACTGGATCTGGTCCTCCGTGCAGAAGATATGGGCATCATCTTGGACAAAGTTGCGTACCCGCATCAGTCCATGCAGTGTCCCCGACGCCTCGTTGCGATGGCAGGAACCGAACTCCGCCAAACGCAGGGGTAGGTCTCGGTAGCTCCGTAGCCCCTGGTTGTAGATCTGGATATGGGCGGGGCAATTCATGGGCTTGATGGCGTACTCCCGATTCTCTGAGCGGGTAGTAAACATCGCCTCCCGGAATTTCTCCCAGTGACCAGAGCGTTCCCACAGCGAGCGGTCGATGACTTCGGGGGTATGGACCTCTTGATAACCGTTTTCGCGCAACAAGTCGCGGATGTACTGTTCAACCACCTTGTAGATGCGCCAGCCCTTGTCGTGCCAGAACACCATACCCGGTGCCTCTTCCTGATGGTGAAAGAGGTCAAGTTGTCGACCCAGACGGCGATGGTCGCGCTTCTCCGCCTCTTCCAGGCGGTGGAGATATTCTTTGAGCTGCTTGCGGTCGGCCCAGGCCGTCCCGTAGATGCGCTGGAGCATCTCGTTACGGGAGTCACCACGCCAATAGGCCCCCGCCACCTTCATCAGTCGAAAGGCTTTGAGACGACCGGTACTCGGCACATGGGGACCCCGGCAAAGGTCAATAAAGTCTCCCTGCCGGTAGAGGGAAATAGCATCAACCGATGGAATAGAGGCAATGATCTCTGCCTTGTAGCGCTCACCCATCCCGGTAAAGAAGGCGACCGCCTCGTCGCGTGGCATGACGCTACGCTCCACCGGAAGGTCTTTGGCGGCAAGATCTTCCATGCGCGCCTGAATTATCTCCAAGTCATCGGGAGTAAAGGGGCGAGCGTAGGCGAAGTCGTAGTAGAACCCATCCTCCACCACTGGACCGATGGTAACCTGGGCTTCGGGGAATAACTGTTTGACCGCTTGCGCCAAGAGATGGGCTGTGGAGTGACGGATAACCGCAAGACCATAGGGGTCATCCCCGGTGACAATGGCCAGGGTTGTATCATGGTCGAGGAGCGTCGAGGTATCTACCAGATGTCCATCTACCCTGCCTGCCACGGCAACACGAGCCAGACCGGCACCGATGGAAGCGGCAACCTCTTGCACAGTTAGGGGATGGTCGAAACAACGTTCGGATCCATCGGGAAGCGTAACGACCAGCATGACGGTTGGATTCGGGATGGCAAAGTGCCCGTGAGAAAATCAAAAAAGGCACTGCAAAGCAGTGCCTTATGAGTCGGTAAGCATTTGGTAGGCGCGAGTGGTATCGAACCACCGACCACTACCATGTCAAGGTAGTGCTCTACCACTGAGCTACGCGCCTAAGGATCCCTAGATTAGCCTTGCTTGCGAAACCACGCAAGCCTTTGTCGGCGGATTGTTAGCGATCTAGCAACCTAGCAACCAGGCAGGTAGACAAAGACCCGCCGCGTCTGCACAATACCCGGCTTTCTCCGTTCAGCCCCCCAGGAGTCATCCCTTTGGCCAACACTGCCCAAGCAAAGAAGCGCGCGCGCCAAGCCGAAATCCGTCGTCAACAGAACGTTAATCACCGCTCCAAACTGCGTACCTACATCAAGAAGGTGGTCAAAGCCATCGGCAGCGGTGACCGCACCCAGGCCGAAACTGCCTACAAAGATGCGGTCCCTATCATTGATAGCATGGCCCGTAAGGGTATTATTCACACTAACAAGGCAGCCCGGCACAAGAGCCGTCTCAACCATCACATCCATGGGATGGCAGTGGCAGCAGCCGCTGGTTGATGAAGGCTGCGGTGTAGGTAAGCCTGTCTTCCTGTGTTTCAGCGCCAACCTGCCGGTTTTTGAGCCGGTGGGTCGTTGCCTGCGATTCCGCCAGATTTTAATCGTTTACCCTGTGGTAGGCGGTAGTCTGGTCTGTCGCCCCTCGAAATGGCCAGAGTCCAGGACCTTGTCACGGATGGATCTCTCCGGTCCTGGCTACGGTCCACACTTCGATCTCCCTCGCCTCTGCCTGGCGCAGCACCTGAGCAAATGCCTCCACCGTATTGCCAGTGGTTACCACGTCATCGAAGATTGCCACTCGGCGCCCCGCTATCCTCTCCCTCCCCGCGACGGCAAAGGCTCCATGCACGTTGCTTTGCCGCATTTTCGCACCGATGAGAGACTGCGCAGCGGTAGCTCGTACCCGTCGACACAGAGTGGGGGCTATGGATAGCCCCAAGCGTCGAGCAACGGGGCGCGCCAGTTCTAGAGCCTGGTTATAGCCGCGCGCCCGTAGTCGGGTTGGGTGGAGGGGAACCGGTAGGATCAACTCGGGTAGAGGTGCTTCTCGGGCTGTTAGATAATCGGCCAACAGTTCACCCAACAGGCGAGCGTGCGCAAGGTGGCCGTAGAATTTGAGATTGACGATCAGATGATCCACAGGTGGCTCGTAGGAGAATGCAGCGAACATGCGGTCATAGGATGGTGGACGCTGTTGGCAACGACCACATAGATTGGAAACGGGGAAAAGCACGGACAGAGGTAGACCGCAACGTAGACAGACGGTTTCGGTCCAGGGCAGATCGGCTCTACAACCAGGACACAGGTCCAATCCTTCACCACGACCTCCGCACAAGACGCAGACCGGTGGGAACAGGGTTTCGTGTACAAAATTTGTCCAGTGATGAACGATACCGCCCAACCCCAACGAATGCTTGATCCATTCCCTCGGTGTTATCGCCATGAGTATTCTCCTGCATATAAAATATAGCGGTATTTCTGTTTCACTGGTCAACACAACAAAGTCTAACCCGATCTAAATCTCCTCGGGAGCGCAACCATATTGGTCGCACAAAAGCGGGCGGGACATTCATTTTTCCAGGAGGGGCGATCAAGAATTACTGATTCAATCTACTGGCTATCGGTTGTATTTTAGATTGCCGTTCTCCGAAACTTACCCATCTATCACGATGACAAATGGTGTTCGGTTCCTACTTCATCGAGGCCGCCCAGAGAATGGCTTGGTTTTCGCCAGTAAGACTCCCCTTAGCGGGGAGTTTTACGCGGATTGCGCCGCAGCCGACAACTCCCTCAGGTCTCACGATCTCTCCACAGGCTTAAGATTCCGTGGAACTCACGGTACGTTGATATTGTTGACTATCCAGTTTGGTTTAGCAAACGAGCCGAGGTGGATAAAAACATCCAGTGGTCCTATGTCGAGGGGGTGTATCTGTGAATGTATGTCCATAAAAGAGCACATACCTGACACCAGTCGATTACCCCTGCCCTCTCGCTGGGAGGGAGCGAATGGTTACGCAGTTGCTAACTCTAGGCTGCGGCTCACAATTCATGGAGATTAGGCAACCAATGTCGATTTGGGTCCAGATTTCACTCATTTGCTTATTGATATTGCTTAATGGTTTTTTTGCCATGTCCGAGCTTGCCCTCATGCTGGCGCGCAAGGTACGTCTGGAGACCATGGCCAAAAATGGCAGCCGTGGAGCGCGGATGGCGCTAGCTCTGGCGGCAAAACCCGCTCGTTTTCTATCCACGGTGCAGGTTGGTATCACGCTAGTGGGGATCTGTACTGGTGCGCTTACCGGGGCCACCTTGGCCGAAAAAGCAGGGCACTGGCTACTTACCGAGGTGCCGGAACTCGGGCACTGGGCTGCGCCACTAGCCCTCATTGTAGTACTCACAGTCGTTGGGTATTTATCTCTGGTGGGTGAGTTGGCCCCCAAACAACTCGCAATTTTCAGCCCCGAGGCGATTGCGATCGTTGTAGCGTGGCCGATGCGTGTGTTGTCGGCAGTAACTGCCCCCATGGTGTGGTTGCTGGAGACATCCATCCATCTGGTACTACGACTCCTCGGTCGCCACGAGGCGACGCCTCAGACTGTTACCGAGGAGGAGGTACGGGCCTTTATTGCGGAAGGAGCCCGCTCAGGGGCACTCAAACCCGCCGAGCGCGACATGATGGCGGGCGTTATGCGTCTCGCCGATTGGCGGGTACGTGTCTTCATGACTCCACGGCCAAGCATTCACTGGATCGACATCGATGATGACTCCCCAACCGTACAACGTAAGCTGCGGGAGAGTAACTATTCTCGGCTCCCAGTGGGCAGGGGGGATCTAGACGAATTGCTGGGGATAGTGCAGGCCAAGGACCTTCTTGACCAGATTTTGGATGGCCATCCCTTGGATATCCGTGCAGCATTGCGTGAGGCAGTGGTGGTCCATGATGGTAGTCCGGCGTTGGGGGTGTTGGAGGTGCTGCGGGCATCGCCGTTGCACTTGGCAATGGTGGTGGATGAGTACGGCAGCGTCCAAGGCATCATCACCGCCACGGATATACTGCAAGCCATTGTGGGCAGTTTGGCCAAACCCGATGCAGAGCCAAGCCCAGGGGTAGTTCAACGCAAGGATGGAAGTTGGCTGGTAGATGGTGACCTAGCCTTCGATATGGCCCGTGACCTGTTGAACCTCAAGGATCTACCCTCTGGCGAAGGAGAGTACACAACGGTAGCGGGTTTCATTCTTACGCATCTTGGGCATATTCCCATCGCCGGAGAATATTTTTACTGGAGCAACTATCGCTTTGAGGTGTTGGATATGGACGGCCGACGCATCGATAAGTTATTGGTGATGTGTCAAGGTGAAGAGATTGACGGATGTGACGATGAGAACCTCCCGTCATTCTAAAAGCGACGCCCTCTTAATTACTGCTTGCCAACGGGAACCGCCAGAATCACCACAAGCAGCCGCCCCCCTCTAACGATGATCGATTGATGCGTTTCGCCCTGGGATTAGAATACGACGGTAGTGCATTTCATGGTTGGCAGACCCAACAGGATGGGGTCCGCACCGTGCAGAATTGCCTAGAACGGGCCTTGTCTCTGGTTGCCAATCAGCCGACGGAGGTGGTGGTGGCGGGGCGTACTGATGCGGGAGTCCACGCCGGTAATGGAGGAAACTACGGACAGGTTGTCCATTTTGATACTACGGTGCATCGTCCTCTCCGTGCCTGGGTCTTGGGTAGCAATTTCCATCTTCCCCACGATATTGCTGTTCGCTGGGTGCGGATGGTACGCGATGATTTCCATGCTCGTTTTTCCGCCCGTGCCCGTCACTATCGTTACGTCATCTACAACGGTCCCACCCGTCCCGCCCTAGACCGTACCCGCGTCACCTGGGACCATCGGCCGCTGGACGTGGCGGCCATGGCCGATGCTGCTCGTTCACTGATCGGGACCCATGATTTCTCCTCGTACCGTGCCCAGGGTTGCCAGGCCAAGAGTCCGGTTCGTACCCTCCACCGCTTAGAAGTGATTCGGGAGGGTTCACACGGTAATATCGTTATTGAAGCCGTGGCAAATGCCTTTCTCCACCACATGGTGCGCAACCTTGCTGGGGTTCTACTCGCCATTGGTGCGGGTGAACACTCACCGGAATGGGCCAGGGAGGTTCTGGAGCGACGTGATCGCTCCCAAGGAGGAATTACCGCACCACCAACGGGCCTATACCTGGTGGGAGTAGAGTACCCACCTGAGTTTGGTGTTCCCCCCGAAACAACCTGGTAGGTTAATGGAAGAGATCCACGTTGCTTGATTGAGAAGATAAGCCAGGAAACAGGTATATCCCGACCGACTACCCCAGCCTATAATGCGCCCCCTTCACTCACTCCGGGGGATTCCCGCCGTGCTATTCAAAAATCTCTACCTTTTCCGACTGGTTAAACCCTTTGATCTGACCCCCGAACAATTAGACGAACACCTCGCCAAGGTACCGTTTCGTCCCTGTGGTCCACTGGAGATGGGTACCCTTGGTTTTGTTCCTCCCCTTGGTAAGACGGCACGTGTGCTGGTTCACGCCAACGGCGGGCGAATGATGCTCTGCGTCCGTTCCGAGGAGAAACTGCTGCCGGGGAGCGTGGTACGTGAAATGGTGGCCGAGAAGGTGGCCGAGATAGAAGAGGAGCAAATGCGTAAGGTGAGCCGCAAGGAACGTGACAATCTCAAGGACGAGGTACTCCAGGATCTCCTTCCCCGGGCCTTCACGCGTTCGCGAACGACCTACCTCTACCTAGACCCCCAGCTCCACTACCTCATCGTGGACAATAGCAGCCCCAAGCGTGCCGAGGAAATTACGGTACTACTGCGTAAGTGTCTAGGTTCCCTTGAGATATTACCCCCCCAGGTCAATACCAGTCCTTCGGTAGTGATGACGCAATGGCTACTGGGCCAGGACATACCGCCGGGTTTTGTCGTGGAAGAGCAGTGCGAGCTGCGTACACCCGGTGAACAGGGCAGCCAGGTCCGCCTCGACCGTCAGGACCTTGGGGCCGAGGAGGTGCGCGCCCATGTCGATGCAGGAAAACGAGTAGTGAAACTTGCTCTGACCTGGGAAGACCGTCTCTCCTTGGTGTTCGATGAATCCCTGATGGTACGTCGGTTGCGTTTCTTGGACATCGACCAGGATACCGCCGTCGGACAACAGGCCCCACCTTCATCTCCTCCCTTACCGGGAGCGGCAGGAAGTGGAAACGCCGAGGCCGAACGTTTTGATGCCGATTTCACCCTAATGAGTTTAGAGATCGCCAAACTCCTCCCTGCATTGTTCGCGGCCTGCGGTGGAGAGGCGCCGCCCGCCGACAAATAACAAAAACGGGTAACTAATCCAAGTTGCAACCTAGCACGCTTTTCGCCCCTCTCTCTTCAGGAAAGGGGCTTTTTTGTTTTCTACCGCATAGGTGGGCAACTTGGGTTATAAGGTGTCCCACTGAGAACGTCGCCGCCAACGCACCATTCGAGGTACAAATAGGCTCACCACTAATGATGCCAGGGCTACCGCCGCCCCCGTCGCAAACCAATCCCGTGCGGTACGATCCTTGAGCACTACACTTTCTTGCTGAAGCGTCTGGAGAGTACGCTCCAACTCGATCAAACGCGCCTTCAATTGCTGGTTCTGGTCGTTGATCTCGATAGCATTGGCTGCGGTTTGACGTAGCGTATCGAGGTCGGAACGAAGACGCTGATTATCTTCCCGCAATTTCTGATACGCGCCCTCGGTTTGGCCACGCTGATCTGTCACCCCTTTAACCTCGCTCTTTAAACGAGTGTTTTCTAATTCCAAGGTTGCCACTTTCTGCTCGGCCTGTTCCAAACGATTGCGGGCCGGGGGAGTATTATCAAGAAATTGGTTGAGTATCCAACCTTCTATGCCCTGAGCTTTGACTCGGGTATTCTCGCTACTGACCTCCAGTACCTCTACCGCAGTCCCGCTAGGTACCATCTTGAGAATCTTGTGCTGAAGCGTAACTCCCGTGCGCATGGGAACGGTGAGATTATCCGTAACATAACGCACCGACCCCGCCGTTGCAGCGGTAAAAGGCAAGGCGAAAAGTAAACAAGCAATCAAACGGTACACGAGACCTCCGAACTGGATGAATGTATTAAATTTCTATATTGAATCATAAGAAGATGATTGAGATCTGATAATTAACCCAAGTTGCCACCTACAGTTTCAATTTGTAATTCTTTCCAGGCAGGTTATTTTTTGATCGCCCCCCCAACCCCCTTCCGTTGGGAGGGGAAAAAAACAACGCCAACCATTGATATTGGCCACTAAAACTGAAAACTCTCGCTCCCCCTCCCAACGGGAGGGGGTTGGGGGGAAGGCGATCAATAAATTACTCAATGTAGGTAGCAATTTGGGTTAATTATCTTTTCTCTGGGCGTTTCTTTCCAACTTTGGCGAGCATCTTGGTATTTTTTGTTTTCGTACCAGCCCATCCACTGTTGGCAAATAATTCAGCGGGTACGAGGGTGTGTCCACCCTTACCAATTAGGTCAGCACGCCCCATCTGATGCAATGCCTCGCGCAGCAACGGCCAATTGTGGGGATCATGCCAGCGTAAGAACGCCTTTTGTAGACGCCGTTGGCGTCCACCCTTGGGTACGTAGACCATCTCAGCCTTTCCCCCAATTCGGCGTAGGGGGTCTCGGCCGGTATGGTACATGGTAGTGGCCAAGGCCATCGGAGAGGGAAGAAAAGTCTGCACCTGGTCGAGTCGGTAGTCATTGTGCTTGAGCCACAGGGCAAGGGCGAGCATGTCCTCGTCCCGAGTCCCTGGATGGGCCGCGATAAAATAGGGGACAAGGTACTGCTCTTTACCTGCCTCTCGGGAATAGCGGTCGAACAGGGCTTTAAAGTGGTCATACGCCGCAAGACCGGGTTTCATCATCTTGCTCAGCGGTTCGGACATGATGTGCTCGGGGGCAATCTTGAGATAGCCCCCCACATGGTGAGCGACCAACTCGCGGAGATAATCAGGGGAAAGCACCGCTAAGTCGTAGCGCAGCCCCGAGGCAATGAGTACCCGTCGAATTCCTGGCAGCGCACGAGCGCGACGATAGAGCTTGACGAGAGGGCCGTGATCGGCACCTAGGCGGGGACAGATGTCGGGATAGAGGCAAGATAGACGGCGGCAGGCGGATTCGATACGCGCATCTCGACAACGCATCCGATACATATTGGCGGTCGGCCCGCCCAGGTCGGAGATTGCCCCGGTAAAACCCGACACCGTGTCCCGTACCTGCTCAATCTCACGGAGCACGGATTCCTCGGAGCGCGACTGGACGATGCGTCCCTCATGCACGGTGATCGAGCAGAAAGTACACCCACCGAAACAGCCCCGGAGGATCGTTACCGAACAGCGGATCATCTCGTAGGCCGGGATCCGGGCGCTACCGTAGGCCGGGTGGGGACTGCGGGCGTAGGGCAGCTCGTAGATGCGATCTAGTTCTTGGGTGGTCAGTGGGAAAGGCGGTGGATTAACCCACAGGTCGCGCTGGCCATGCCCCTGAACTAAGGCACGAGCATTACCGGGATTAGTCTCCCGGTGCAAGACTCGCGAGGCATGGGCATAAAGCATTGGGTCACGACAAACCTCTTCATAGGACGGCAAGCGAATCACCGTGTGGGTGCGCTCGATGTCACCACGATGGAGGGTGACCGTAATGCCTTCGTTCGGGTCGATGTCGCCAGCCTGCGAACGAGATACTTGGTGGAATGCCCCCGGAGCTTTGGCCACTACCTTGGGATGGACCATGCCCCTTGCCTGCCCATCCTTCCCCGAAGAAAGGGGGGAGAACGTGGGTGGGAGCGGAGGTCGCTTTCCCACCGGAGAAGTGGCCGAGAGGATTGGCGAACTCGATACCGAAGGAGACGACAGCAATGATTCAATGGCCGTAGAGGCTAGTTCGATCCAGCCATCGGGGGATCCTCGCCCCAAAAAGACGCTGCCACGAAGGTTGCGAATGGCACTAATCGGCTCACCTCGCGCCAGACGCGCCGCTAACTCGACCACCGCGCGCTCGGCATTACCATAGAGCAACAGGTCAGCTTTAGCATCCACAAGAAGGGAGCGGCGCACCAGGTCAGACCAGTAGTCGTAGTGGGCTACTCGACGCAGACTGGCCTCAATCCCCCCGATCACTAACGGTATCTCTGCAAAGGCCTCCCTCAAACGCTGGCAGTAGACGATCACTGCCCGATCCGGGCGTCGTCCGGCCTCCCCGTTGGGGGTGTAGGCGTCGTCACTACGCAGCCGACGGTCGGCGGTATAGCGGTTGACCATGGAATCCATATTTCCCGCAGTAACCCCAAAGAACAACGTAGGGCGACCCAAGACTCGGAACGGGTCGGCACTGTGCCAATCGGGCTGGGCAATGACCCCCACCCGGTAGCCCTGAGCCTCCAGCAGCCTCCCGATGAGGGCCATGCCAAAACTTGGATGGTCCACATAGGCGTCCCCTGTGACGAGGATGATGTCGCAAGCGTCCCAACCAAGGGCATCCATCTCGGTACGGGACATGGGCAAAAAAGGGACGGTACCAAAACGCTTGGCCCAGAAACGGGGATAGGCAAAAAGGTTGGTCACTACATTCCCAGCGTTGACGGCACCGCCCCCGCGTTCATCCGTGGAGCCGGTACCGTCAGGGGATCGAGTGACTGTTTTTATCGCCACCATAACGTCGCCATAACGCCGTCATTCTGACGGCCGTCCCCTTGACCCAGTGAGTGAGCCAATATTCCGCCCCCTTCCTTGTAATCATCTGACTCTTCTCCCCAAAAACCTTCAGAATCATTCTCTAAACAAAATTTAGTCATTTTATCAAGGAGTTAGGTGCGCGAGGGGGGGGATGTCGAACGTAGAGCGATTCAGACAGCTTGGGTAGGAATAGCACTACGAATGTGACTAATACGATTAAGGTTGTCTACATAAACCAGGGAAGGTTTGAACTGGCACAGTTCTTGATCTGACAAGGCTGCGTAGGCACAGATGATGACCAGATGGCCGGGATTCGCCTTGTGTGCGGCGGCACCGTTGACCGAGATGATGCCAGATCCGTCCTCGGCACGGATGGCGTAGGTGACAAAGCGTTCGCCGTTGTCGATGTTGTAGACGTGGATCTGTTCGTACTCATGGATCCCGGCGGCGTCGAGCAACCGTCCATCGATGGCACAAGAGCCTTCGTACTGAAGCTCGGCGTGGGTAACGGTGACGCGGTGCAGCTTCGCCTTCAACATCATGCACTGCATGGGTGAGCACCTCTGAAGTCGGTGTGAATGGATTCCCGATAGTGTAGTGGGCTAGTGCCCACTAGCCCACTACCTTATTTGCCCTGCAGAAAGTTGGCAAATAGTTTTTGTGGCGTTTATACCTATCATATTTTTTTCTCGCAACGGGTGTTTTTGGTGTTGACATGGAAAAACGCTAAGGTAGAATGCGAAGCCATGTAAGGGTTATCCCTAACCGACCGAGGTGTACCACCTAGACGACAAATGGTACCCCTTAGGGATGGGGGACATTTTTTGTAAAGAAGTATTAGAAACACCAAATATTCATAGATTTCCAATCCAGCGTCCACCTATCAATAGCGTATTACGAGGAGTTCACCATGAATACCCAAGCCAAACCTCTCCGTCTCATCATCCAGGGCAAGAACAGTCGTGGTCAGCAGTTCCGTCCCCGTGACTGGGCAGAGCGTCTGTGTGGCTGTTTGGCCACCTTCGGGCCCGGACGTAAGCCACACTATTCCCCATATGTATACGTCAGCTTCTCTTCCGAGGTAAAGTCCTTGGTAGTAGAGCGTGAGCTGTGTGAGAAGAGCCCGAGGGACTACGAGTTCCTGATGTCCTTTGCCCGCGATAACGATCTGAGAATGGTCGAGGAAAGCGAGCAGTCAGGATTTGCCATGGCCGTTGGTCAATGAGGAGGGAGGGCCTTGGCTCAGGACGAGCGGTGATGAGGTACGCCATCCCTCTACCTCGCATGGACGGGGTAGAGAATGAGCCAGCGTCGGCGTTTGAGTGGTAGCAGATCAAACGTCTGTACGTCGAGGCGGGCTGTTACTCTTTCCCCGCAGAACATTCCTCTCAACCGAGCAGAATGGTGTGCTTATGGAGATTAGGCATATCCTCTTTCCGTTTAGAGAATAGAGAGACTTCGCTGCACTCTGGATCACAGCTGTTTGGGTGCAATCACCGTGAGATGCAGGGAAACCGAGAATCTTCTGTCGTATGATTCTGGCGATCCAAGCTTCGGATTTTGCGGAACGTCTCTCAGCGGTTGAGCGGAGGAGGCTTGGCAGTGAAATCCCGAGGTCGCCCCCAGCGCGTCATTATTCAGGGCATAACCCAACAGGGGCGCCCGTTTCGTTCCAACGATTGGGCGGAGAAATTGCAGGGGTGCATGGCTTCCTCTGGATACCAGAGTCCTGAACAATTGCAAGGTGGCACGTCAGATTCGAAGACGCAGCGCAGAGGGTCTTTCTCCCCGCACCTCCAGATTGGTTTCCGCAATGGGGTAAAATCGCTGATTGTGGACCGCGAACTGTGGGAGACCAACCCCTTGGGTTACGAGTTTCTCATCGGCTTTGCGCGGGATAATGACTTGAATGTCATCATGGAGCCAGCGGAAGAACAAATCGAAACGCCCCAGCAGATTAATTTTCTACGTAGGCCGGAATAACCCTCGAAGATTAGGTGATGAATCTCTCCGCTTTCTTCGTGCAACGTCCGGTGGCTACCACTCTGCTTACCCTGGGATTGATCCTGGCCGGATTGGTCAGCTTCCGTCAATTGCCGGTGGCGCCGTTACCGCAAGTTGACTTTCCTACCATTTCAGTGCAGGCGACTCTCCCCGGCGCCAGTCCCTCGACTATGGCGGCCACCGTGGCGACTCCCCTAGAACGGTCATTGGGGCGCATCGCCGGGGTCACTGAAATGACCTCCCAAAGCACCGAAGGTGCGACCCGTATCACCCTCCAGTTCGATCTCGAGCGCAATATCGATGGCGCCGCGCGCGATGTCCAGGCTGCGATCAACGCCGCTCGTGCCTTACTTCCCACGGGTCTGCCCAGTAATCCGTTTTATCGTAAGGTTAACCCTGCAGACGCGCCGATCATGATTCTTTCCCTCACCTCCGATATGAAATCGCGGGGTGAGATCTACGACGCAGCCTCTACTATTCTGGCCCAACAACTGGCCCAGGTAGAGGGGGTGGGTCAGGTCAATGTGGGAGGTAGCTCGTTACCAGCGGTGCGGGTAGAACTCAATCCCCATGCCCTAAACCACTACGGCATCAGCCTGGAGGATGTGCGCACTGCCATCATCACGGCCAATCCCAATCGTCCCAAAGGTACGGTGGAAGACGCCAATCGTCACTGGCAGATCGCTGCCAATGATCAGGCCCAGACTGCCAGCGATTATCTGCCGCTCATTATTGCCTATCGCCAGGGAGCAGCAGTACGCCTCGCCGACGTGGCCGAGGTCGTAAATGGGGAGCAAGATCTGCGCAATGCCGGTCTTGCCAATGGTCGTCCCGCAGTATTGCTTCTACTCTACCGCCAGCCTGGCGCCAACATTATCGAGACCGTAGACCGCGTGCGGGCGCTGCTGCCCCAACTCGCCACGCTCCTTCCTACCGCCATCCGACTCGAAGTCGTCATGGACCGTACCCCCACCATTCGGGCATCGCTCCATGAGGTGGAATTGACCCTCGTACTTTCAGTCGTTCTGGTGGTACTGGTGGTGTTTTTATTTCTCGGTGATGCGCATGCAACGCTGATCCCAAGTGTGGCAGTACCGCTATCGCTGCTAGGCACTTTTTCAATCATGTACTTATGTAATTACAGCCTCGACAACCTCTCTCTGATGGCCCTAGCAGTGGCCACTGGATTCGTGGTGGATGATGCCATCGTCGTGCTGGAAAACATCTCGCGCTACTTAGAGGAGGGTATGACCCCTACCGAGGCAACGCTACGCGGGGTACGTGAGGTGGGGTTTACTGTAGTGTCCATGAGCCTATCCCTAGTGGCCGTGTTTATCCCGATTCTGTTCATGGGAGGCATTATTGGGCGATTGTTTCGGGAATTCGGGGTGACGCTAGCGGCAGCGGTCCTGGTCTCATTAGTAATCTCCCTCACAACCACGCCGATGATGTGTGCCCGAATCCTGCGCCCTATTGATAAGACCGGGATCGATCAGAAAAATTCGCACGGATTTCGACTGGGACCACGCATCTTTGCCGCTTTACAACGTGGTTACGCCCGTAGCCTAGATGTGGCACTGCGCCATCGAATGCTCACTCTGCTTTTATTGTTTGCCACCATCGCATTCAATATTCATCTTTACTCTATTGTCCCGAAAGGATTCTTTCCCCAACAGGATACCGGGCGCATCACTGGCACGATTCAGGCTGACCAGAGCATTTCTTTTCAGGCTATGCAGAAGAAACTTGCCGACTTCATGGAGATTCTACGTTCTGATTCTGCCGTGGCCAATGTAGTGGGTTTTACCGGTGGACAACAACGTAATGGTGGTTTTATGTTTGTCACACTCAAACCACTCGCCGAGCGTCGCATTAACGCCGATCAGATTATTGCGCGTCTGCGCCCACAATTAGGACGAGTGGCCGGGGCCAGCTTATTCTTACAACCGGTTCAAGATATTCGTATGGGTGGGCGTCCCGGTGGCGCTCAATATCAGTATTCGCTACTCTCCGCCGACTTAGAGGAACTCCATACTTGGGAGCCTCGGATACGGGCCGCCTTTGCGGAATTGCCGGGGCTTACCGATGTAAATACCGACCAACAGGAGCGAGGTCTACAAACTACCCTCACCATTGACCGCGATACCCTAGCTCGTTTTGGTCTAACCATGCGTCAGGTGGACGCAACCCTCAATGATGCCTTTGGTCAACGTCAAGTATCGACCATCTATCATCCGCTTAATCAATACCACGTAGTGATGGAGTTAGCTCCCATCTATTGGCAAAATCCAGAATCGCTACAAGCGGTGCATATCGTTACCCACGAAGGAACAGCGGTACCGCTCGCGGCCTTTAGCCAATTCAGCACTACGGCAGCACCGCTGGCAGTCAGTCACCAAGGGCAATTTGCTGCATCGACCATCTCGTTTAATCTTTTACCTGGTGTAGATCTCGGCACGGCAACCCGCGCTGTTGACGCCGCTATGGCGCAAAGTGGCGCACCCAATTCAGTGCAAGGCAACTTCCAGGGTACCTCTCGTGCCTTCCAGGATTCCCTAGCCAGCCAACCTTGGCTAATCTTGGCGGCATTGGTTGCGGTTTATATTACCCTCGGGGTACTCTACGAGAGTTATATTCACCCTCTCACCATTATTTCCACCTTACCTTCGGCGGGAGTCGGTGCCTTGCTGGCACTGCTCGCAACAAATACTGAGTTTAGCATTATTGCCTTGATCGGGATCATTCTGCTGATTGGTGTAGTAAAGAAAAACGCCATCATGATGATCGATTTTGCATTGGAAACCGAACGCTGTAGCGGTATTTCTCCTGTGGAAGCGATCCGTCAGGCTTGCCTGCTACGCTTGCGTCCGATTCTTATGACGACCGTTGCAGCGCTCCTGGGGGCGCTGCCGCTTGCTATTGGCCTAGGAGAGGGCAGTGAATTGCGTCGACCGCTGGGGATTAGTATCGTCGGTGGACTATTGGTAAGTCAGATCCTAACGCTCTATACCACCCCGGTAGTCTACCTGTACCTGGATTCACTACGGTTGTGGCTATTGCGGCAACGGTATTTTTCTTAAGTGGGTAGCCTTTCTCAAATTGATTTTTCGAAGAAAGCTCAATACCTTCAACATACAACGATGCCAATGTCGACCGTTTCTGCTGCATGGTCTAAGAGATGTCGGAAAAGGTACAATTTATTTTCATCACCCACAACAAAGCAGCCTCGGAAATGGTCGATCACTTCACCGGCGTTGCCATGCAAGAACCCTGCGTTTCACGGCTAGTGACTGTGGACGTGGCGGAGGCGCTGCAATTGGTAGGTAAGTGAGTGAGTGCAAGCGAAAGAACGAACCTGGCATACCGGTTATACGTGTGGCCCAGCGGGAGTGGATGTTACGGGTAACTATCCCGAGGATGGTGCTTGGCTCTCGGCCATCCTCCATCCCTGGTGCAAGCTAACCAAACCCAGCCAGGGGAGAGTATCCGTACACATGACTCGTTCCGATGCTCAAGCCCACGATCTCGAACAACAGGTTCATCGCGCAGGTACGCCGGTGGCGTGCTTTGCCCTCGACACCCGAACCGTCGTCTTACCGAGCTGGCAAAACGGTGATTCCCTGTGGATCACCGACCCCGAGGCGGGTTGCTTCTACGGCATCAGCGACACAAGCGTGCACCTGATCGCGCGCGCCCACTCACCCCAAGCCCGGCTCGGCTTGCTGCGCTTAGTACGTGAACTACTCACCGGAGGCGTACTCGGCGCGGGAAAAGTGATCGACCTCCATGCCGCAGCCTTCACAAGGAACGGAAAAGGGGTGCTGCTCGCTGGCGCCAAGGGCGCGGGAAAAACCTCTTTGCTGTGCCATGCCCTATTTTCTGGTGGCGCCGCACTGTTGGCCAATGACCGAGTGTTCGTGGATCTTGCGGACAAGCGACCAATCATGCGCGGCATTCCCACCATGGTCGCGATCCGACCTGGCACCCTGGATGTCTTTTCAGTCCTACGGTTATCCCCAAGCGACGCGCACTCCCTGGCTTCCGCCGGACCACCCTCCTCACCCAAGTTGCATTTAACCCCCGCCGAGTTTGCGCGCCGTCTTGCCGCTCCTTGTGTTTCCCAGGCGGTCCTCCAGGCCATTGTTCTACCCGAGATCTCCGCGACGCTGGAGACTTGGGCGCTGGAGCGACTGTCCCGTGACGTAGCACAGGCGCGGCTCGAATCCTATCGCTATGGCGCGGCCGTTGGTCGAACAAAGGCGACGCTGTTCGGGGCGTGGTTGGGTGGAAGCACGCCGTCGCCCCATGCACCAGTAACCCACCTCGCGCAAAAAGTACCCGTGTATCGTTGCACGCTGGGTTCCGGTATCTACCGCACATCGGCTCTCTCCCTATTACACGCCCTTGGCCTCGATGACTAACGATATTCAGGAAGTACTCGCGCGAGTGGGTCTACGCGCGCGCCAAGTCATGTCTTTGCACACCATCCACGATCCGGCCAAGCTGCGGGGAACTTTTCGCGTAGAACTCGACTCCGGCGCGTTCGTCAAGGCGCGTAGGTTGGAAAGCGAGGAAGCGGCCCAACACCACCAGAAACTCCGCGCCGCGTTACCCCCTGCCTTCGTTCCCGTGTTGGCGAGAAGCGGCGCCGTGTTGATCGAACCGTGGATTTACGGTCAACCATTGACCGAGGCGCCGTTGACTGAACCGCTGGTCCACAAAGCAGGCCGCTTGCTAGCCGCGCTGCACGCGACTCCGTGGGTGGGGAAGTCTCCGTCGTTTTCCTTACAAATCGCGGAATTGCGGGACACTACACTGACATGGCTCACGCGGCTCATGACCGCTGGCATCGTAAAGGTTAGCGTGGCCCATGCGCTTCGCGCCATCCTGGAAGAAGGTGCTCCCAAGGAGGCACTGCACGGTCTGGTACATACGGATTTTTGTGGTGAGAACATGCTGATTACGGCGGAGGGTCGCTTGGTTGTCGTGGACAATGAGCACGCCACCCTTGGCCCGTTGGCAATGGACATGGCACGCGCCTGGTATCGCTGGGGACTACGAGACCAAGCCTGGGACTGGTTCCGCGCGGGTTACACCGCCGGCGGGGGAAATGAGGAAGCGTTTGCACATACTTTGTTTTGGCGCATTGTGAGTGTAACGATCAGCGCGGACCTGCGTTTTCGAAGTGGGCATGTTCGGTTAGATATCCCCGTGAAATGCCTTGAGTCGCTGGCGCAACCCAATGGAGGGACTGTAATTGACGAATAGGCGTGGTGTTGTCGCGATGACGGTCCCCGGCCAGGGACACCTCCAGCGGATGCTGCCAGTCGTGGCTGGGTTATGCGACCTCGGGATTCCTGTGCATTTTTTTGCCCATGAAGGGGGGCGTCCTCAAATCGAGCAGGCCGGCGCCCAGTTCGTGGATCTGTACGCCAACCGCGAGATGGATCGCGCGGATGCTGCATCCCTGCCTGGCCCAATCCGCTGCGTCAGCTTTGCCGGCTATTACGGCGATGAGGTGGTGCGTCAGGTCGCACCGCTACAGCCAAGGCTGGTGCTCCACGATACCTTTGCGGTCATCGGGCGCGTGGTTGCCCGCCACTTGAGCATTCCGCGCGTCAACATGCGCGCTGGACATAACCTCAATCCAACACGCACGCTCCAGGAGTTGCAACGGAACGGTTCAATCCAGATATCGCCGCAGTGCCAAATCGCCGTGCGCGCCCTACGCGAGCGGCATGGTCTCGCCGATGCCTCGCCGTTTTCCTATTTCATGGACGACAGCGCCGCATTCAATGTGTACTCGGAGCCACCCGAATTCCTGCCGCCGGATCAACGCAGACCCTTTGAGCCGCTCGCATTCTTCGGTTCCTATTGGCCGGAGGGCGCAATCATTCCCGAGGCGGCGCCCTCGCCCTATGGACCCGACTCCGGTGTGTACATGCGCGTCTATATTTCCTTCGGCACGGCGATCTGGCGAGACTGTGAGGCTGAAGCTGTGGCGGTCCTGGATACCTTGGCCACCGCCCTGGCCGAACTCCCAAACGTGCGGGCGCTGATCAGTCTTGGCAGACACAACCCCCCCGGCTTGGCGACCCGTCTGACGCGCAGCAACGTGCGGGTCGAATCTTACGTGAACCAGATTCACGTATTACGAGAGAGTTCGGTCTATATCACCCACCACGGCTTGAATTCCACGCATGAAGCGATCTATCACGGCGTGCCGATGATCTCGTATCCGTTCTTCGCCGATCAACCCGTGCTGGCGGCGCGCTGCCAGGAATTGGGCCTCGCGGTGCCGTTGGCATCAGGCAAGGGACAACCTGTCACAACCAACGATGTACACCGGGCCGTGGCCAAGATCGTAGCGAGTGGCGCACGGTTACAGGTTCGGCTGGCGGAAGCGCGTGCCTGGGAGTTGGCTGTTATCGAACAACGCACCGAGGTGCTGCGCCGCATTGTCGGGTTGATGGCCTAATTCCGAGTGGGAGGGGAACACACGCCGCGCCAGGCCAGAAGCAAAGCGCCGATCAAAAGCAGGGCGGCCAGGAGAAATGGAGTAGCCGCCAACTGCTGGGGATACGCCGTGGTAATCGCCATCGCAAAGGTCATGGTGAACAAGCTAGGCGCAATCAATCCACCAAGGCCATGCAACAAGCTGTTCACCGCCCCTTGCAATAGCCCCTGTTGCGAAACAGAGACGACGCGACTCATCAGGCTTTGCGCCGCAGGTCCGAACAATCCCCACAGCGCGATGATCGGGGCGCCTATCCAGAGCACCGCGCCCGTAGAGGCCAGCCCATACACGGTCAACCCCAGTGCGCCACACCCCAACCCCACCAGTATCGTCCGACGCTCACCGAGCCAGGCGATCATTGGAGCAACCAGTCCAATTTGCACCAAGGCGATACCCACCCCGACACTACTCAAGGTGAGCCCAACCATCCCGGTATCCCAGCCAAAACGATATTGCGCAAAGAGCACAAAGGTACTCGGCATTACCTCTAATGCCACGAAGGACAGCAGCATCACCCCAGTGAGGTTGAACAATTCAGGCTGAGTGCGCAAAAATTGAAATGTACCCAGCGGATTGGCGCGTTGCCAAGACATCTGTCCACGTTGCTGCCGCGACAGCGATTCTGGCAATAGGAAGAACACCCAACAGAAATTGGTGAGGATCAATCCAGCCGCCACCCAAAACGGTAGCCGTAAATCCACTGTCCCGAGCAAACCACCTAAGGCTGGTCCTAATCCAAACCCAAAACCGAATGCTGCATTCTGGATTCCAAAACCACTCGCTCGTTTTTCCAGTGGAGTGATGTCAGCGATATAAGCGCCAGCCGCAGTAAAATTTCCCGCAGCAATACCGGAAATGATCCTCCCAACCAGCAACCAAGAAAAATGAGGAGCCACTGCCATAAGTACATAATCAAAACCTAGCCCGAGATTCGATAGCAAAATTACCGGACGACGACCAATACGATCGGATAACATCCCTAATACGGGTGCAAATAGAAACTGTGTCAGCGCCCAGAGCGTGCCGAATAGGCCAACCATTTGAGCGTTGTAGGCTGCATCCGCTCCCGTCAGTGTGTGAATCAATTCGGGCAGCACCGGCATAACCATGCCTAGGGCCAAAACATCGAGCATGACCGTTATGAAGATAAACACAAGCGCCCATTGTGAAAAGACCACGTTCATAAATACTCTTCGGTCAAGTTATTTTGGATAGGTACATTCATCAGAAGTATAGAACAATATCACTGGACAGCGTTGTCTGTCGTGGTGAGGATCCTCCCCCGAATGCGTTCATGCCGTTATTATGCGACTGCCAATCGTGACGTAGTTCCGCGCGAAATATGGCATGTTGGCTTAAAACATACTTGAGACCCGCCGTGACGGCATTAAAATCGCTAGATATCGTGGTAACAGGAAATAATGTGATATTTTTGCGATCTCGAAATGCCTCGGCTCGGATGCCATATTGAAGGAGCGGTGTAAACCGATAGCGTAATTCCCCATTGATTCCAGAATATGTCCCGCTGGTGTAACGCGGACCGGTAAGGAAGTCAATCGTGTCGGGCAGCCCATCGCCCGCCTGTTTGCCTACAACTGCCTCACCCACTATCTCCCACGCAGCGCTCGGGTGCACCATAATACTTAGTGAGTGATGTTGGCGTAGCTGTCCACGAGGCGAAATGATACGGGCAATAGGTATTTGCGGCGTAATGTCGGGGCGATTCTGTTCGTTGCCAATCATAAAACTATAATTTACCCAGGTTTGTAGATTGCTATCACGCCAACGCAGTGCCCCAATCATGGATTTGTTATCATTATTGTCCTTCCAGCTTTGGCGACCGTTGACAATACCAAGCTCGCCTGCTAAAAACCCGTTGTTACCGCGTATGAGGTTTGCTGATACCAGCGCACCAGCAACCTGGTCAGGCTGGGAAACAAGTGCGTAGCTCTTGGAGTAGAAGAAATTTGGATTAGGCTGCCATTCTGGGGGTGTCTCACGACCAACCCCCGCACCAAAGCGACCAACCGTTATAGTTACACCTTGGTAAATCGGAAAGTATATGGCAAAAGCGACTTGGGGAAATGCCAAGTAGTTTTGGTGATCACGCACTCCCAAATCAGTATCAAATCCGTGCATTCTTGCAGGAAGCCCGCTCTGCCCGTATAACACTTCCACACGAAATCCCCAGGAAAATTCCTGGGGGATTGGGCCGGGGATCGGCGTGACACGCGGTAGGATATTCGAGACAATTTGTTTTTCGATGGCAAATTGCCATGCGTTGAGTTGGAAACCTTCCTCGCTAGGCCCAACCACGGGTAAATTTGAATGGGTATCGCCGGTGGTGCTAATGCCCGATGTGTCGTTACGCGAGAAACCGAATTGCGCGAACCCAAAAAATTTGAGGCTGGTTGCTTGCTCAAACGCATCAAGCCATGCAAATGGCGCGTCACTACGGTTGCTACCATTTTTCTCCAGGGCGGATGCTGCTGTGCCAATACTGGACAGTATCCAGCAAGCAACAATCAGAGAAACCAGTTTTGTGTTCGGAGAGACTTTCACAATTTTAAAAAACCTCTGATAAAAATCAGAATTAGGCCATTATTATGCTGGTTGATTCACTAAAAAAATACGAATCCAGATTACCAGATTTCTCGATAACCTGGGAACGGCTGCTTCTCGCGGTAGGATGCGCGGTGCGGAGTAGCGATGATTTATCAGGATTAAAAGGACTTTCTGAGACTGAGTGGAACAGTCTGCTAGATTTGAGCATTCAGCATTGGGTGGCGCCGCTCCTCTATCCCATGATCAAGGCAAGAGGCGACGATCTTGCGGTTCCACGAACGATACGGTGCGCATTCAAACGGGTCTACTTATGGTCCAGAGTGCGCAGTAACCAGATCTTCACAAGGATTCAATCGGTCCTCACCGCGTTCAAGAACGCGAATATCGATGTGATCGCACTCAAGGGGACTCACCTCGCGGCATTAGTCTATGGCGATATTGCCTTACGTCCCATGATTGACGTCGATTTCCTTGTCCGGAGTACGGACCTAGAAACAGCGACGCAGATTTTGGTCGGACTCGGATTTCAGCAAGACCACCAGGATCGCGCCCATTTTGATGACGCGCACCATCACTTAAGTCCGTTTCGACATCCAGAGGCTCCCCCAATCGAACTCCACCGTAACCTTGGGGTTGCCGCGCGGGCGCGGATCCTCGACATTGAGGAACTCTGGCATCGCGCGGAGTGGGGTCAAATTGCGGGTGTTACGGTATTAGTTCTGTCGGCAGAAGACTTGCTGCTTCATCTGTGCCTGCACGCCGCTGTTCAACATCTTTTTTCCGTCAAACTCCTAAGTCTTTGTGACATACCAATGGTACTCAATCATTACCGTGATCGGATCGATTGGGTGACGTTTTGGGAGCGTGCGCGGATATGGAGGGTAGAGCGGTCGGTATTCATCACCCTTATCTTGGTGGAGCGTCGGCTGGCTTGCTGTCTGCCTGAAGGTACCAAGCTGGGCCTGCGACCGATTGGGACTGCCGTTGGGCGTGACATCCTAATTGTCGCGGCGGAGAACAATATGCGCGAGAAAGCCGCTACCCTAGCCCAGTTAGATAATCGTCCCAAGGCCCAGGACTGTACCAGGTTTAGCAGGATTCATAACCACCTTGAAGCAAATGGCAACGAGCATGCAAATGCACCCATTCGTCCCAGCAAGGAACACTTCTCCGGCAACTTAGCCAAAATATGGGACAGCACCACCTTGACAGGAAAAATGGAAATAATTTTTAGTAGAACATTCCTGCCAAGGTACGAACTAGGAGAAATTTTTGGGATATCGCCTAATTCGTATTGGCTCCCACTGCTTTATCCAGTACGCCTAGGACAACTTTTGATCCGTTACTCTCGCTTGGTACTGCGCGTGCTACGGAGAGAGCCTAGGACAGTGGATTTACTCAATGCGGAAGTAACACGAAACCGTCTGCGGGATTGGCTTCGCGGTTCGCAGGCCTAGAGTATTAGGTAACCCAGGCAGCCACCTACGAGGTTGGTCTAACCATAAACTTAAGTTGCTACCTAGCGCGATTCCCTCCCCCTCTCCCAGAGGGAGAGGGATCTTTTCGTTTCTCACGGCAGAGGTAGCAACCTGAGTTACTTAAGTGGGTAACCTTTCTCAAATTAACTTTTCGAAGAAGGCGCCATGTCTTCAACACACAATTAGGATTCATCATGCTCGAACGAGTACGAATCGGTATTGTAACCGTATCCGATCGCGCCAGCCGTGGAGAATATCAAGACCTTGGCGGTCCTGCTATCCATGAAGAACTCACACACATCCTCGCCACCGGCTGGGAAGCTGTATCCCGAGTTATCCCGGATGAACGCGACCAAATAGAAAACGCCTTGCGTGAATTGTGTGACGTTGAAGGTTGTTGTCTGGTGGTCACGACCGGAGGTACCGGTCCTGCATTACGTGATGTCACACCAGAAGCTACCGTAGCAGTGTGCGAGAAGATCCTGGATGGATTCGGTGAACAGATGCGTGCGGTATCCCTACGTCATGTCCCCACGGCGATCCTGTCCCGCCAAACCGCCGGTATTCGGGGCCGTGCCCTCATCCTTAATCTCCCTGGTAAGCCCTCGGCGATTGCCGAGTGTTTACGCGCGGTATTTCCCGCTATTCCCTATTGCATCGATCTTATCGGTGGTCCCTACCTGGAGACAAATTCTCAGGTACTGGTGGCCTTTCGTCCTAAAGGAGCACAACGCCTGAGCACTTAGGTCGTCAGTTTAGGAAATGTGAGCGATACCTGCTCAAATACGCTTTCTTAGTACTAGTCTATTTAGTGCCTGGCCAAAAACCGTTTTAACTTTGCAACCTGGAGGGTTTCTAGCCATTAGCCGGGAATTAGCGAAGCGATACTTACAAAAACTTTTACCAAAATCCTTACCACAGCCTAAAAAACAATACTCGACTTATAATAGGTACTGGTCTATTTTGATTATTGCTATAACCTGCTGAAAATGTTACATTATATCCTCGCCATATAAACTACCCCATTTGCGCTAGCTTAAAAGAGAATAATAATTTCAACTAAAATTCATTGCCCTCGTTACAATTCGGAAGACTGTATCGTCTCTAAAACTTATACTAACCTGCGCGTTGGTTAGGGGACTCCAGCTAAATAGCATATTGGACGGATTCTTCTTTAAAAAGTTCTCTGACTTTCTCTGGCGATTTTTTTAAATCCTCTAAAAGTTGAGTAGCTTTATTTTTTAACTCCTCCACATTACGAATAAGGTGACGCGCAATTCCTTGTGTCTTAATATTGCTCCATACTAGCTCGACAGGATTAAGGTGTGGAGAATAGGTGGGAAGAAAGAATATTTTAACCTTTCCATTTGTCGTCTCCAGATATTCCTTAACTACTTTTGCATGATGGGCAGAATACCCGTCTGTTACAATATAGATGGGGCATGAATTCTCTTGAGCCAAAATTTTTAGATATTCAACAAACGCACCACCATTGAGCGATGAGGGACCTATTTGGAAATGCATCTTTCCTTCAGAAGTTATCGCAGCGATCATATTTATGCGATAACGTCCACCAGTGGAGGGAATTATGGGAGTTAAACCTTCTAGCCCCCAAGTTGTACCCGCGTGATAATCGGTGCGCGCCCCAGCCTCATCAAGAAAATAGATTATAGCACCCTCATTACTTGCCAACTCTTTGATTCTAGGAAACTCTTTGTTAATCCAATTATCTACTGAAAATTGGTCCCTCTCTATCGCACGATATACTGGCCGTTGTGGAGTTAAATTAATGCGGCGCAAAAAACGGCCCACCGCGGAACGACTCATGTAAATAGAAAATTTCCTCTCTATTAATGTCTTTATCATTTCAGTTGTCCATAAGACTGTCGAGAATTCAAAATCCAATGGGGTAAATGCGCACAGCCAGAATACTAGTATTCCTTCTTGCTGTTCATTGATGAAGGATTTTCTTCCAGGGACAGGTTTCGCATTTAACGTAGCTAGACCCATCTCTTTTGCCTTCTTCACCCATTCGTACACCTTCGATCGGTGCATACCGAAAATCTCGCCCACCTCCCTAGGAGACATTCCTTTACGTACAGCTTTTACTGCTTGAAGCCTTATATACTCAAGGGTAGAGTGATCGAGAGAACGTCCATCAGAATTTTTCATAATTTTAGCAATTTCATGTCTTATTTTTTGGTTGGACTAATAATAGATTATTTTTACTTGCTTGTCCCCTAACCAACGCGCAGGTTAGTAATACAGCCAACAATGGCAGAAGGAGCCTTTATGAATGTAAGAACTGCCATAATATTTATATATCGGAGGGAATTGCAAAATCGAAGGAAACCGCGAATTTCCAACCCATGGATGAGACCAAGAGTCAGTAGGGAAAGAGACCCGCGACGAGGATACTGGTAAAATGACGACATCGTCAATACCCTATCATCCCGATACCGCCATGAATAGTAATCTCGCATCCCGTATTTCGCAGTTCTGGACCGGACTACAAAACGATCTCTTTCCTTTCTTAGTGGAAGAAGAGCACTTGTTGTTGACACCCGTCCTCGAAAGATTAATTCGTGTACTGGAGTTCATCGGGATCGAGCGATTTATCCCCTCCAGCCGGGGATTCGTGGGGCGTCCACCAAAGGATCGGATCGCGCTGGCACGGGCCTTTGTAGCGAAGGCTGTACTGAACTTGCCAACTACCGAGGCATTGATTGACCGATTACAGGTGGATCGAACCCTGCGGCGTATTTGTGGATTTGACGTTTTCAATTCAATACCCGACGCATCGCGTTTTTCGCGTGCCTTTGCTGAGTTCTCTGAAATGGAACTGCCGGCTCAGGTGCATGAGGCATTGATCCGGCAACATCTGGGAGACCAAATCATCGGTCATATCGCACGAGATTCAACCGAAATCGAGGCCCGAGAAAAACCAGCCCCCAAGACACCAGAATCCGTAGCGGTAACCCCTCCTATTCAACCGCCCTTACCGATGTCCAATGAATTGAAGGACTCTGGTGTGAACGGAACAACTCAGCCCCAACCTATCGTCGCGTCAGTATCACCTCCAGTCAAGAAACGCGGACGTCCCCGCAAAGGAGAAGAGCGCCCCAAGGAGCCGACAGTACTCGAAACTCAGGTCGGTCAGAGTATCAGAGAGGCCCTCGCCAACCTACCCATTGCCTGCGATGTGGGGAACAAGACCAATAGCAAGGGCTTCAAGGAGACCTGGACCGAGTATAAGTTGCACATCGATACTGCGGATGGTGATATCCCAGTGACGGCCATTCTCACCTCCGCTTCGGTACACGACAGCCAGGCGGCGATTCCGCTAATGCGTTTGACTGGCGAGCGAGTCACCTATTTGTATGACTTGGCGGACTCTGCCTATTGCAGCGCGATTATTCGCGATGTGTCCCGCCTGGAGGGGCATGTGCCGATCATTGAGCACAACCCGCGCCGCGGCACAAAGCTCGAATTCGCGCCCCATGAAGCCGAGCGTTACAAAACGCGTACCCAAATGGAACGGGTCAACGGTCACCTCAAGGACTACCACGGCGGGAACCACATCTGAGTACGCGGCGCATCCAAGGTCTATACCCATTTGATGTTTGGCATTCTGGTGATTGCCGCTGAACAAATCTTGCGCTTACTGCATTAATGGCTTGACTCTACTGCCGGGGCGCCACTTGCTTGGCCGGAGTTTTCTTTCGCTGCATATTGAGAAAGACAATGGTTCCATCCGGATAAACGCACACTTACCACCTACTGGGCACAATTAGGATGAAAAATAAGTTGCTCTGCAACTCTCGACTGGTTTGTGGGTTTCAGTATGGGCTATTTCGCAATTTGCTCGAATGATAAAGTTATCTGATTCTTTAGATTGGTTTCTTACTTATATCCTTGGATATACACACACCTTGTCCACCAGGTTCCTACCGATGCCCATCCACCATAGCGATATCAAACACATTGAATTATTCTCAGCCCTTGAGCCAGAACAACTGGAGCGTGTACTCCAAGGAGTACATCAAGTATATTTAGACGAGGACCAATTGTTGTTCCAATCTGGCGATCCGGCGCAGCGTTTCTTTTATATATGTAGTGGCACCATCAAGCTATTCCGTTTGTCACCGGATGGCGCCGAGAAGATCATCGATATTGTCACCCCACAGCAAACTTTCGCTACGGCAGTGATTTTCATGGAGGCCCCTCTCTATCCAGTAAGCGCCCAAGCGTTGACCGAGACTATTCTGTATGCCGTAGACAATACTATTTTCATGGGGGTACTACGCGAGTCCATGAATACTTGTTTGCGGATTATGGCCCATTTAAGCCAACGCCTACACCATTGTATTCGGGAAATCGATAAACTCAGCCTCCAGAATGCCATTCATCGTCTTGCAGACTATTTAATTGGGGAACTCTCGACCAATGCAGTAGGTAACGTAAATGTAGTATTGTCGGTTCCCAAAAATGTCCTCGCCTCCCGTCTCTCCATTCAGGCCGAGACCTTCTCACGCCTGCTTCATACACTTACCAAAGAAGGAATTATTCAGGTAGAAGGGAAAGTTATTCACATACTCGATGTAGAACGTCTGCGAAAAATCTAATCCACAACATTTACTCATCACCAATCGCTCGATAAAAATCATTTGTCTTGAGCGTTGCTACATGTTTTTTGTAGCCACTGGTGACGTAGTAAATCAGCCAAGCAGTATAAATGAACGCCGCAACAAAGATAAAGGCCACTCCCCAAACCAGCCCTGTGGCTAATGACAGCGTTAATATCTTGCCACGCGGCATATCAAAAAAGAACAATCCCAACAACGGTCCGCAGACCGGTGACAACAAGGCGATAATAGCTATGTCGCTCACAATTCTGCGTTTTTGTGGAAAAAATATGACAATCTCAATTTTAGGTTCTGTGGTCACTAATTACCCGCCCTCTGATAATGAAAGTTTTATTACTAACCTGCGCGTTGGTTAGGGGACTCCAGCTAAATAGCATATTGGACGGATTCTTCTTTAAAAAGTTCTCTGACTTTCTCTGGCGATTTTTTTAAATCCTCTAAAAGTTGAGTAGCTTTATTTTTTAACTCCTCCACATTACGAATAAGGTGACGCGCAATTCCTTGTGTCTTAATATTGCTCCATACTAGCTCGACAGGATTAAGGTGTGGAGAATAGGTGGGAAGAAAGAATATTTTAACCTTTCCATTTGTCGTCTCCAGATATTCCTTAACTACTTTTGCATGATGGGCAGAATACCCGTCTGTTACAATATAGATGGGGCATGAATTCTCTTGAGCCAAAATTTTTAGATATTCAACAAACGCACCACCATTGAGCGATGAGGGACCTATTTGGAAATGCATCTTTCCTTCAGAAGTTATCGCAGCGATCATATTTATGCGATAACGTCCACCAGTGGAGGGAATTATGGGAGTTAAACCTTCTAGCCCCCAAGTTGTACCCGCGTGATAATCGGTGCGCGCCCCAGCCTCATCAAGAAAATAGATTATAGCACCCTCATTACTTGCCAACTCTTTGATTCTAGGAAACTCTTTGTTAATCCAATTATCTACTGAAAATTGGTCCCTCTCTATCGCACGATATACTGGCCGTTGTGGAGTTAAATTAATGCGGCGCAAAAAACGGCCCACCGCGGAACGACTCATGTAAATAGAAAATTTCCTCTCTATTAATGTCTTTATCATTTCAGTTGTCCATAAGACTGTCGAGAATTCAAAATCCAATGGGGTAAATGCGCACAGCCAGAATACGAGTATTCCTTCTTGCTGTTCATTGATGAAGGATTTTCTTCCAGGGACAGGTTTCGCATTTAACGTAGCTAGACCCATCTCTTTTGCCTTCTTCACCCATTCGTACACCTTCGATCGGTGCATACCGAAAATCTCGCCCACCTCCCTAGGAGACATTCCTTTACGTACAGCTTTTACTGCTTGAAGCCTTATATACTCAAGGGTAGAGTGATCGAGAGAACGTCCATCAGAATTTTTCATAATTTTAGCAATTTCATGTCTTATTTTTTGGTTGGACTAATAATAGATTATTTTTACTTGCTTGTCCCCTAACCAACGCGCAGGTTAGTAATAACCCAAGTTGCTACCTACAAGGGCGGTTTAACCATCCTACGGATAATTGAATCATCCATGGTGAAACAAGTTTATCTTGTTAGGATAATTCCATGAATTGGAAACTATGAGCTAGAACAAACAGAAAAGTCTTTAGCTCAAAGAGCTGCGGCGGTGGTGGTGGCATGAATAGTCTTCGGAAACATTGCAGTAATCATGCTGGTCGTTTAGGTTGTGCCACTTCGGTTGCGTAAACTTTCTCAATTGCAGTTTAGTAAGGAGCGTGTTCGTCGGATGTAAGTAACAAATCAGTTTTTCCCTCAGTACGTTTACTAACATCTTCAACTAGTTGGAGACAATTCTCCGCCGTACGCTTTCCTGGAACCACGGACAGTACCAACCGACTTTCCGCATCAATAGCAATATGATCCCAATTATCCCCGCAGTTCTCTCCTTCTGGAGTGCAATTCGCTTCCTTCTTGAATACAAAACTCCATTTTTCATCAAACTGTACTTCCCTTGTCTGGGGAGAGAACGCAACCAACTCGTCATGTACCAAGACCGCGTGATTTCCAGCCAAGCGTGCGTAACGAGTCACTGTATTCTGGTTCACATGAATTAGACGCGCCGTCTGCCGCACTCCACATCCTTCACGCAGATGTTCCAACAGGGATTCTACTTTCTCTTCGGGTAAACGACTTTGCTCAAATACATTCCCCTTTCGTTCCGAAAAATATTTCCTGCACGTACGGCAATAAATACCTCGAATCCGATGAGAATGCCCACTCCACCCATGCCACCGCAAGTTTCCTTTGCCGCGAATTCGGAAATCAGGACAATAGACCTTATCGGAAACCCCCTACCTAGCTCTGCCGGACAACGCAACCTCATGATTTATATTGACTGTGGTGGGTGATGAGGAGGTTTCCGATAAGGTCTATTATCGGAAACCTCACCCCCCGCCCCCCTCTCCTTAACAGGAGAGGGGGAGAATTATTCCGTTGTTATGCTTAACTCCTCGACGGAACAGGCAAAAAATCTCCCTCTCTCCTGTTAAGGAGAGAGGGTCGGGGGGTGAGGTTTTGGGTTTCCGATAATGTCTAATATCTAACCTATTCTGTTTAATAGACCTTATCGGAAACCCCCTACCTAGCTCTGCCGGACAACGCAACCTCATGAT
>CAUYTY010000034.1 GCA_963575655.1 Gammaproteobacteria bacterium
CTTGCGCGGATTCCACGATAAGGTCTCGTCGCAAAGCGACGGAGCTGGTCAACTTTAAGACTTGTTTTCACAAGTCTCGCCCTTTAGGGCGGGGTAGTTGACAATAACGCTCTAGGGACTCTGGTTAAGAGCGGTTGACGATCTGCCCATTATAATTATCCCGGGCCTTGAAAACCAACGTGCTTAACGTGGTCTCGTCCCTGGTTTCTCTCCAATCGCATCTACTACCTACTCAAATTGTGCCGTGAATCCTACCTACCGCCGTGCCTGTTTTCTCACTGGCGCCCACCAGTTCGCCCAACTCCCGTCTGATGAAGGTTCGGAAGTAGCCTTTGCGGGTCGTTCCAATGTGGGTAAATCCAGCGCCATCAATGCAATTACCGGGATTGGTCGATTGGCCCGTACCAGTCGGACGCCGGGGCGCACCCAGCAGATCAATTTCTTTACTCTGGATGAGGGACACCGCTTGGTGGATCTGCCAGGGTATGGTTATGCCGAGGTCCCGCCAGCACTTCAACGCCACTGGAAGGCGGTGTTGGAACGCTATTTGAGGGAGCGGCGTAGCCTCCGGGGGGTGGTGGTCGTGATGGATGCGCGTCATCCCTTGAAGGATCTCGACCAGGGGATGTTGGACTGGTGTGCCACGATCCCGCTACCGGTGCATATTCTGCTCACCAAGGCAGACAAGCTTAACCAGGCGGGCGCCCAGTCTGCTCTGCGCACCGTAACTGCTGCGTTGCTGGATACTGGTCAAGAGAAGGGGACGGTACAGTTGTTCTCTGCTACCCGTGGCCAAGGGCTAGAAGAGGTGTGCGCACGTCTGGACAGTTGGCTCGGGTGGTGAGATTGCGGAAAAACTATTTTCTTTCTGCGTGTTTGCGGATATCGCGCTATCTACCCTGTCTTTCGGAAGGGGAGGGGGAGGGCGTTGGGATAGAGGGCCAAAACCTCTAGGCAGCGGTGGCGGTGTTCATCGCCGTGGTCTGGCAAAGTCTCACTGTTGGGTAGGTGCAATCCGTAACGTAATCCACACACGTCGGCCTCTAAGACCCAACGACAGAGCTGACTTAAGCGATCTTCACTACTCATGCCGGTGAGGATATCCCAATCAAGCCGCAACTCTTGGTGGGTTTTTCCCGCAAAGATTGTGGTGTGTAGTCCCCGCTCCCGGGCGAAGGCACGCCAATGGAAGCGACGCAGTGGATCACCGGGTTGGTAGCTGCGGAATCCTGCAAAATCGTCGACGCCACGACCTGCCTGGATCTGTCCCTCGGTCGTAGAGTCTTCCCGCGCAGGAGGCTGTACCCAGGAGGGCGACGCGGGGGTGGGATAGACCAGGCAAGTGACATCGAAGTGGACTACTCCCCAGGCACGGAATAATCCCAAGGGATAAAAGGTGGAAATGTGGATACGTCCGAGGGGAAGACGCCCACGTTGCGGGGCGAATCGGTGGAGGGTGACACAGCAATCGCCACTCCGGTCGGCAGGAAGGTCGGTCGTTACGAGTGGACCCTCGCTGGCGTAAAGGTTGATCGCGGGTCGTAGTCGTCCAGCCGTTTCGCTGAGACAGATCTGAAAGGCCGCCTCCTGGCCGGCGAATATTGGCTCTACTCGTCCTGGTTGTACGGTAATTCCCACTAGGTTCCGATAGGTATGAACCATAGTCACCAATCCCAGCCCGGTAAGTACAAAGGTGAGGGCCAGCCCCATGGCGTTGGCATAGTTGAGGGAGCCCACTAGCATGGTGATCACCAGCGCGGCATAGAGCAGGCCGTCTCGGCTCGGTAGGATGTAGACGGTGTGCCTGGTGAGAACGGTTGGACCTAGCCCGCTACCTTCCTTACCCTGAAACAGTTTTGCCTCCCTGAGTCGAGAACGAAGAGAGCGCCGCATCAATGGTATGCTACCGGAACGGGACACCCGCATAGATCGGCATGAAGCCCGCGTAGGATGCGGTGAGCAAAACGGATCGCATCAATCGTGATCGATTCTGCAAAACAGCCAGTTTCGCCGCTGCCCCATGCCACGCCGCCAATTTCTCTGAATAACGCGCCACCATTACGGGAGTTTTCCAACCTCGGTCTGTATGGCCTCGCTGATTTCGAAACTTGCGGTAACCATATCTTGGGCCGCGCCGATACGACGGGAATGATAAAATAACCCAAGTTGCTACCTAGCGCGCTTTTCTCCCCTCTCCCGGGGGGAGAGGGGCTTTTTTGTTTATCGCCGCAAAGGTAGCAACTTGGGTTAAAATAAAAGGACACCCACTTAGTCCTCTGACTTATTTTCTCGGAACAAAGTGGGTGTTCTTTTGAAATATTCTCACTCTGATGAGTTACGAGTTTTTCGTTGGGCATTTGTTTACAATGCCTCAGCCCGAGCATGGGCCACCGTGCAGAAATAGGGAGCCTCACCGTCTAATTGGCCCGTCTCCAGATGGGCATGGGCCGGACACCACAGGCACAGATTGACGATAGGGCATTGGCGGCAGCTATTAAGAAATGCAGGTTTGTGTGAACGCTGGTTACGCACTTGTGGTACCAATTTGTTCCAAGCCTCGGCTAGTGTGCCCTGGCGCAGATCGTAAGTGGTACCTTCAGCCCACAACGATGAGCATAAACGGAATCGACCATCGTAGCTGACATTGAAACTACTCATCCCCGCACCACAATGGAATAAATGATCGTCACCCCGGCGAGCAAATTCTGGGTTGATCAACGTATCTCGTTTATACTCCAGCGACTCTACCCGCTCCGGGTCTGACTGTTCCAGGGCAACCACTTCTTCCGGAGAAAGTCGCTGGGCGAGGATTTCTCGGTTGCGTTGTGGGTCGCCGTCGAAACGCAAATGCAACGCCGGGTCAAAACGATAATAATCTTTCGTACGTTCTCGGCAGAAACGAGCAATTTCTCCCATTTCGTGCAGATTGGCACGCAGGGCCATGGCCTTCAAACGGATCTGCACCCCGCCCGCCAATAGACGATCCAATCCATTGACAAAAGCCGCGTAGCTGCCAGGTGCGCGAGTTACCGCCTCGTAGGTCGCTTGGGTGGCGCCATAAACAGTGACTTCGATATCACGTGGCGGATATTTCTTGAACAAGGCGACGTGTTCATCGGTCACCAGGCAGGCATTGGTAAACACTGTGACCAGCAACCCCTTGCGCTTGAGGGCCAAATAGATCTCGGAGAAATCCGGACGCAGCAGTGGTTCGCCCCCAGTGATTAGACACCACATTGCCCCCAGTTTGACCGCTTGGTCGGCAATCCTTCCGATTTCCGCTGGTGTGAGTTCATTCGCCCGCGCACTTTGATCACCACCCGGTAGGTTGATATAGCAATGACGGCAATTGCTATTGCAGCGGTTAGTGATTTCTAAATCGAACGAGACAGGGACCCGCTTTTCCCTCATTTTGTCCCACAAGGGGAGTTGTTGGATTTCAAGGGCGATGGGCATATTCAGGTCAGAGGTAAGATTGAAAGGGAGCGGGTAGCAATGGAAATTAATAGCGTTTTAACCGTTGCCGTAGATGCCAAGCAAGGAGTATCAACCGTCTCAACAGATGCACGCGCTGAAGTCCAACGATAAGCAATGCTCCAGGACCCAGCCCAAGGCGTATCGAACGACCATTCCGTTCCACACGAATTACATACCCGAGGATATTTTCGGATGGAATGATGCCATCGGCCTCGGGATTATTGTCGCCGCGAATCAGCCAGCGGTCGCCCTGTCGAGCAATCAGGCGGTGAATCGCCAACCTCCCGGCATCCGGTTGGACAAAGGCAACCACACTCCCCAGGCGTAGCGGTTTCCCGGTAAGCGGTGCGATGGTGAGTACATCCTGGTCGCGGATAAATGGAGCCATGCTCCAACCCCGCACGCAGGTACGAAAGGAGTGGCCGCGTTCCACCACACCGCGCAATAACTCTAATTGGCCAAGATTCGAGAGCGATAATTCGCCGCCGAGGCGATAGTACGCAGAAGAATCATTCATAACCGTGATTATATCCACTTAGGATTACCAGGTATAACCAGTAATATTAATTAAATCGCCAGTTACCGCTTTGAACTGAGCAATATGGTCGTCCAAAAAGTAATTTTTCCAATCCCCGATGATGCCTTTACGATGATGTGCCATGACATCTTCTTCACCTTGACGTCGACCTCCCGTCAACTTCTTGAATGTATGTGCCGCCAACAGCTCGGTTAGCACTTTATCAGGTAGAATCAGATCGCATGAGGCAAAGAGGGATTGAAATACCCCCAATTGGTTCGCTCCAATTAAATCCTCAAAGCGTATTAAACGCACATGTGGGTCATCGCGCATAGGTAATTCCATCCACGAACGTAAGGCTGCGAATACCCCAATCTTTTCTAATACCTCAATCGTTGCACTCAACCCCTCGACTGGGGATTCCAAGCGATGATAAAGAGGACCTCGTGGACCGTTATCACGGCAGCTCCGACTAAAAAAATAATATGAAACAACAATATCCCTGGGGTCACGTAACACAAAAAAAGTTGTGTAAGGTTCTACTTTTGGAATTCGCTCATATTGATCATGACTGGCATAGATGGTAACGATTCGACGTGGTTGAAAGGGTGAGGAAAAAGGAAACCGTGCATCATTCGACCAAAAGTCATCGGGGCCACAGATACGTTGGTAATAAAATTCATAACGCAGACCGCTATAGCGTGCCACCCGCCAGTCAGAAAATATACGCCGCAGCCACTGGCTACCCGTTCGGTAGACAGTGCAATGATAGATGTGCGTGAAACGTGTCTTGCGTTTGACAAAAAACGGACTGACCAAAAAAGATCTTTTTACCGGGCCAAGTACGCCGGATCGAACGGGGGAAAATAATCTTCTCATGTGGCTTTACAAATTTGCAATATGCCGCGATTGGTTAGCTCGCTCACAAAACCAAGCACATCCGTTTCAAGTTCGGGGAGTGGTGCATCGAATTCGTCAGCCAGAGTGGTGGCCACGGCGTGTAGTGTGCGTTGTCCGTCCAAACGTTCCCAAATGGCCTGTCCGGTAGGATTCATGGTATAGAGGGCATCATCAGCATCACCGACTCCCGCGATCAGTGGGACAATAATGACTTCACCTTCAATCTTACGGGCAACTACCGCCTCGGAGGGAACACAAATCGTTGAGAGAGTTACTTCTGAGGTCATTGAAAACTCCGACTGGTTAACCAAGCAAAGGAGAGATATTACTACAGGCAAGTGTAAGAATGTTTGCTAAACTGTTTATTGCCCTACCGGCGGGATTCTTCCCTGCCAACCACTAATTTCCCAACCGTGTTCCTTCTCATTCAACCACCCCAGATGTCGTGCCCAGGTGTGGGTCATCTCGCACAGGTATTCGACGGGGGTATCGAAACTGCCGTGTTCGGCCCATGCCTTGGCTGGACATTGTTCACAGATTCCCTTCAGGAAACAACGGGCACAACGGCGTAGGTATTCTGGATTGCTGGCCCGCAATTCACCAAACTGGGTGAAGTGCTCAATGGCGAGTTTTAGTGGAGCCGTGGGATTGGCTATCTTTTGAGCCGTTGCCTCCTGATGCCCAGTTTCTACGGACTCTCCAAATAGAGCATAGGTCATCCCTGGTGCACGAAGACTAATACAAGGCTGGGCGACACCATAGGCGTCCACGCACGTGGTTTTCCCCTCACAAGCACCACATCGGAAAAGACGGTCGCCAAAAGGGTGCAATTTCTTCGTAGCCAGAGTCTCAGTCCAGGGGTGGAATCGGGTGGCGTCGCGCATCACAATGGCGATACTTTCCCGTGGTGGGGTACGTACCGCGACAATCTGGCGATTTCTCTCGGAGTTATCGCGGCGGCTACGCAGGTCGAAATTCAGAGAATAGGTGGGTTTGGTAACTTTCCAGGGAATTCCCGGTGGTCCGGCCTCGAATTCGTCCATTTCATCGCGGTTGGATGGCAAGACCGCAGATTTGACTACAAAGGGCACCTTACGCTCCCACAGCCGTTGCACCCCGCGCATGAATTGGGCGAATGCCCCCGGTGCACGGGTTGCCGCGTCATACGACTCCGCATGCATCCCATAGACGGTGATCTCGATAGGAACCCGTGGCGGAATATGAGCAAACAGGTCGGCCAGGTGGGTTGTAATCAGTCGCCCATTGGTGAATAGCAACACATCGAGCCCTAGACGACGCGCGAAAAGATAGATCGCCTCGAAATCAAGACGCAAGAGCGGTTCGCCGCCGGTGAGATGGACCTGTCCATACCCTAAATCGGCAGCCTGCCGAAGAATCTCCTGGACCTGGGCGGTGTTCAATTCCCGCCGGCGCGCTTCGCTGTCACCAGCGGGGAGATTGATGCAACAGTGGAGACAATCGTTGTTGCAGCGCTCGGTTAGTTCAACAGTTATCGATGGGAGAGGTACGGAGGATTGCTGGCGGTAATGAACGTAGGTGGTCATGTCATGAGAAGTTTTAGGATTATTCCTGCTAGCCAACCAGTTGGGCAATGATCTTACGCAGTGGTGAATGAAAATGGTACCAACACCACATTTCTATAGGAATAATCCATTGTCATATCCTATCGTAAACAGCATCTTCGTCGTTGCTCCAAACAGGCGCAAAGCTTACTTCGCCAGTCTTAGCGGCTGATTGCGTGAGGTGTCGATCATCCTCGTGTGTATACAAGAAATCGATAAATTCCTCCACCTCCATGAATCGCTGTGGCGGTAATCGCTTAATTTTCTCGATCAATACCTGTTCGCTTGCGTTCATTGCCCTTGCCCGTTTGGTGTCGCGGATTTTGGAGAGGTTCCCTTACGTTTCAGGAGATCTCGGTCAATGCCTCAATCTGCGGGATAATCGTTCCACTTCGGTCAAAGTTCATGATATAGCAAGGCACCTCGGCAACAATTCCGCTCAGAACATCAATCTCCTTATTCCACCAATCAGCGGTGACCATCGGACGAATTAAGGTAGCGAGTAGGCGCTTCCAGATTTCCTTGCGATCGGTGAGTGGGACAATTTCGTTACTTGGTGCCTGTTGTAAAAACAAAATCGCGCGCAAGGGGGCATCATTGGGAGATACATCGGCCACATCACCGTGACTCCAGGTACCGTGGAGACGCCACTCGACCACTTTTTTATTTTCATCGCCGTTATTGACAACCGGATATCCGCGAATGACATTGCGGTCGTCGCACAGAATCTCAGCATCGATCGCAGCATCCTTTAACAGATTCATGGTGGTCGATTTGCCGGCCTCCGAATGACCGACGAAGAGTAGGCCCTGCCCGTTCAGGATTACCGCCCCGGAGTGTATTAACACTGCCTGACGATCAGCCAATAGATGCGTCAGCCAAATTTGGTCGGTGGTAAAGAGCGAGAGCGACTCCCAACCACCAGTACGTATCTCGTCCAGTTTGCAAGGCGGACTATAAATTCGCCCTTCGGTATGGTCAGCATTGAATAAAGCTATCCGATGCCAGCCGCGATTGAATTCCTCCAGAGGAATAGTGCGGTAGTGCCAAATATAGCAAAGCCACCATAAAATGATTACGCATAATTTGCGAAGACTTCCTCG
>CAUYTY010000035.1 GCA_963575655.1 Gammaproteobacteria bacterium
GACTCCCACAATAATAATCAGTCAGTTAGGATGGAATCAGACTGAACCAGTCCCCCCACTCGAGGTAAAAAGTGTAAACATTGAATGTGCCGGAGGCCGGACTCGAACCGGCACGGTGTTGCCACCACCAGATTTTGAGTCTGGCGCGTCTACCGATTTCGCCACTCCGGCAGCGATGACGATGGGACGGGCGCATTATGGGTGTAGCGCCGTCTTCAGGCAATAGCTTCTGATATCAATTTACGTTCAAGGGATCGTAACGTAGAAACTGATAGTAACCATCGAGCGATGGCGCCTTATTCAACGTTTAGCTAACCGTTGGATCGTGGTGAGGATGCCGCGTAGGAGATTGACCTCGACGACATCGGGCTGGGCTCGGTTAAATAGCCGTCGTAGGCGACGTATGAGCAGCCGTGGACGGGTCGGGTCCATAAAGCCGATGTCTGCCAATGCCTGCCCGATATGAGTGTAGAAGCGCTCCATCTCCAAGGCCGGGGCAGGTACGTGTGGTGCCGACGCCCCGGTCTTCCCGTGCGATCCCGCGGTTCCTTTCGTCTCGGTGCTTCCTTGTTCTCCGCTCGCCTGGGCGGCCATATGCACCTCGTAGGCAATCACCTGCACCGCTGCCGCTAGATTGAGCGAACTAAAGTCCGAACGAGTAGGGATATTGACCAGGCAGTGGCAGTGGTCCAGCTCCGCATTGGTCAGGCCAGTACGCTCGCTTCCAAAGACGAAAGCTACGGTGGAGGTTGCTGCCCAGGTCACCGCCAGCATTCCTGCCTTTCGAGCATTCATCTGTGGCCAAGCGAGGTGGCGCAGACGTGCACTACTCCCAATGACCAGCCCGCAGTCCGCCACTGCCTCCGTAAGAGTGGCAAATACCTGTGCCGCTTCGAGGATATCATCGGCACCCGCTGCCCGGGCCGTGGCTTGGGCATTGGGGAAAGTCTGAGGGGCGACGAGGGAGAGCTGAGTCAGCCCCATGGTCTTCATCGCCCGCGCAGCCGCGCCAATGTTGCCGGGATGACTGGTGCCTACCAGAACAACGCGGATATTAGGCATATTCAAAATAATTCCTGACCCCTGATGTGTCGTTTGTCGTCCAAGAAACCGTCAACCACCACTACGACGGCGAGCGGCAATACGCATCCGTAAGGCGTTGAGGCGAATAAAACCAGAGGCATCTTTCTGGTCATAGGCTCCACGATCATCCTCAAAGGTGGCAATCTTTGAATCGAATAGACTATCCGCCGAGGCACGACCAACTACGGCGACGCTGCCCTTATAAAGTTTGAGACGCACACGCCCATTTACCCATTCCTGAGAGGCGTCGATCATGGTTTGCAGCATACGTCGCTCGGGAGACCACCAATAACCGTTGTAGATCAAACTAGCGTAACGCGGCATTAATTCATCCTTGAGGTGGGCTACTTCGCGATCCAAAGTCAGGGATTCCAGCGCACGATGGGCTTTGAGAAGTAGGGTTCCACCAGGGGTTTCGTAGCAACCACGAGATTTCATGCCCACATAACGATTTTCCACGAGGTCCAAACGCCCCACCCCGTGGGCAGAACCTAGAGTATTCAGGGTAGCCAGGATCCCGGCGGGACTCAATTCCTCGCCATCGATGGCAACGGCATCTCCGCCACGAAAATCAATCTCTACGTAGCGCGGTATATTTGGAGCCTGTTCTGGAGCAACCGTCCAACGCCATAGGGATTCTTCGGCCTCGATCCATGGATCCTCCAAGGGACCTCCTTCATAGGAAATATGCAGAAGGTTGGCATCCATGGAATAGGGCGACTGACCACCACGCTTGCGTTCGATAGGGATGTTATGGTGCTCGGCGTAGGCCAGCATGTCTTCCCGCGAGGTTAGCGTCCACTCCCTCCACGGGGCAATAATCCGAATATCAGGCTGCAGCGCATAGGCCCCTAGCTCGAAACGTACCTGGTCGTTACCCTTACCCGTAGCGCCATGGGAAATTGCATCGGCCCCGCTGGCAACAGCGATCTCAACCAGACGCTTGGCAATAAGAGGCCGGGCAATAGATGTGCCGAGTAGGTATTCGCCCTCGTAAAGGGTGTTGGCCCGAAACATCGGAAAGACGAAATCGCGCACGAATTCTTCGCGCAGATCTTCTATATAGATTTCCTTTACCCCTAATCCCTCAGCCTTGGCCCGGGCTGGTTCCAGTTCCTCTCCCTGGCCAATATCGGCGGTGAAGGTAACGACCTCACAGCCATACTCCTCTTGTAGCCACTTGAGGATGATGGAGGTGTCTAGTCCGCCCGAGTAGGCGAGCACAACTTTTTTCACTGAGGACATATCTAACTCCGTGGGAGTGTCAAAACAAATGGTTTACTGTTTTACCGACAACCTAACCGTTCACGCCCTCATCCAACGGAAAATAGGTTGGAGGAAAAGTGGTCAAGAAATCTTTGACGCTATACGGGTAGCCGATGTCAAAGGTATGAAATCTTTCGGATAATCACCTTAGTGACGCTTGGCCATCAAGGATTCGATCTCTTCGGGGGCGGTGGGTACCGAGGCGGTGAGTACTTCCGCTTCCGTCTCGGTAACCAGGCAATCGTCTTCGATACGGATCCCGATCCCCCAATATTTTTCCGGGACGCCCTCGGCCTCGCGGGGGATGTAGATCCCCGGCTCGATGGTGAGAACCATGCCGGGTTTGAGTTCCCGCCACTCACCGCCCACCTTGTATTCACCCACGTCGTGGACATCCATGCCCAACCAATGGCCGGTGCGGTGCATATAAAAACGTTTGTAGTTTTCTTCTTTGACCAGATCCTTGACCTTGCCGTCAAGCAATCCCAATGCCACCAACCCTTTGGTGATGATTCGTACTGCGGTGTCGTGGGGGTCGTTCCAGCGCCGACCGGGACGTACCTCGTCGATCGCCGCGCGTTGGGCTTTCAGTACCAGATCATAGAGTTGGCGCTGTGCCTCGGTGAAGCGTCCGTTGGCGGGAAAGGTGCGACTGATGTCGGAGGCATAGTACTCAACCTCACAGCCGGCGTCGATGAGCACCAGGTCACCATCTTGGATCTCGCTGTCATTGTTCGAATAGTGCAGAACGCAGGCGTTGTTGCCCGCAGCAACAATCGACTCATAGGCAGTGGCACGCGCACCAGCACGGGTAAATTCGTGTAGAAGTTCGGCCTCGAGTTGATACTCCCGCATCCCAGGTTGGCAGGTCTGCATGGCACGTTGGTGGGCACGCGCCGCGATCCGAGCGGCTTTGCGCATCCGTTTGAGTTCCGAGGGCTCCTTGAACAGGCGTTGCTCGTGGAGAACACGCTCCAAGTCAACAACCTCACTGGGTGCGCGGACTCCGGTGCGAGTCTTGCGTCGTACCTGGCTGATCCAACTAATTACCCGAGTATCCAAAGTAGAGTTTAGGCCCAAGGTATAGTAGAGGCGGGTGTGATTCTCCAACAGGGAGGGCATCATCTCGTCCAACTTGTCGATGGGATAGGCCTCATCCATCCCATAGACCTCTTTGGCACCCTCTATTCCAATCCGTGGCCCGGTCCACATCTCCTTTTCTTGATTACGCTCGCGGCAGAAGAGCAAAGACTCCCCCTCGGGCCGCCCTGGGATCATGACCAGCACGGCTTCAGGTTCAGAGAATCCAGTGAGGTAGTAAAAATCACTGTCGGGACGAAACGGATACTCGGTATCGCGGTTACGGCGGTGAATGATGTTGGTGGCAAGCATGGCTACCGTTCCAGGGCCAACCATCTTGAGGAAACGTCGACGGCGGCGCAGGAATTCTTTTGGATTCATGAAGAAATTAGCCTTCAATGTTGGCTCCCCGCGTCAGGTAAGATACCTTGTTGCGTCAAGCAGTTAGCTAGCATAATTGGATTTTCCTTGAAAGGATCGTCTTGTTTCATTCCCCTGCTAATTCTTGGATACCCTGTCGGCCGACCCAATCACGAGCAAACTGCCAGGCGCTACGACCACTACGCGAACCATGGGCAAGCGCCCAGCGTAGGGCTGCTTCACGTACCTCCTCTGCATCGTTGCTCCGATTAGACTCATTAGTGCCCAGATGATTCAAGCAATGGGCGACGATCTTCAGGTACTGTTCCTGACGGAAGGGATAGAAAGACAGCCACAGACCAAATCGCTCTGACAATGATATCTTCTCTTCCACCGCGTCGCTCTGATGAATCTCATCATCTACCACCTGTACCTCACGATTCTCTGATAGATACTCAGGGAGCAGATGACGGCGATTGGAGGTCGCGTAGATGATGAGATTCTCCGGTAGCGCAGCGACTGACCCATCCAATATTGCCTTGAGGGCCTTATAACCGGGTTCATTGGCGGAAAAGGAGAGATCATCACAATACAAGAGAAATCGCTCCCGCCGTCCCTCTAAAACATCCATGATGTCGGGTAGGTCGACCAGGTCGTACTTATCCACCTCAATGAGACGCAGCCCCACACTGCCATAGGTAGTGAGCAGAGCTTTGATCAAGGATGACTTTCCAGTACCTCGCGCCCCCCACAATAGGGCATTATTAGCTGGCAGACCTTGCACAAATTGGCGAGTGTTGCGCTCCAGGACTAGCTTTTGCTCATCAATGCCGAGTAGGTCCGAAAGATTCAAGGTGTGGGGACGATGTACCGGGTGCAGATGTCCACGGCCGTAGAGTTTGCGCCAGCGAAAGGCCAGCGTAGTAGCAAAATCGGGCGCCTCGGGAACCGTGGGAAGCAGGGCCTCAGCACGGCCCAGCAGGGATTCCAGGCGCAAGACAAGTGCATCAAATTTTTCGGAAGCAATCACCGATGAAATCCTCACGGTCAATGGTAGATCCAGCGATTATCGAGCAATCCTGTTACGCTATCGCAAGTTAACAAAAAATCTGGATCTCGAATATCACCGCCGCGACCCCTTGAGCAAAGAATGACTACCACTGACTTGTACGTCGGGCTGATGTCCGGCACCAGTCTCGATGGCATTGACGCAGCCCTCGTCACTTTTGAGGGTGACCAGCCACGCCTGCTTGCTGCTCACTACCAGCCTTATCCCGCTCCCCTACGCGAGGAACTTCTCACCCTGTGTCGAGCCGGGGAAGGAGAGCCAGATCGACTTTGCCCCATGGATGTGGACCTCGGGCAACGCTTCGCGACCGCCACCCTAGAGTTATTGGCGCAGGCGAAGGTAGCCCCGGAAGCAGTACGCGCGATCGGCAGCCACGGTCAGACCATACGCCACCGCCCGACCGGTCCGACCCCCTTCACCTTGCAGATCGGCGACCCCAACATCATTGCCCAACGAACCGGCATCACTACCGTGGCTGACTTCCGCCGTCGGGATATCGCTGCCGGTGGCGAGGGGGCACCGCTGGTTCCGGCATTTCATCGAGCGGTATTTGCTACTGCTCCGCCACGGGTGGTGCTCAATGTGGGGGGGATCGCCAACATTACCTGGCTACCGGGCACCGTTGGGGGAGGCGTGACTGGATTCGATACCGGCCCTGGTAATACCTTGATGGATGCTTGGGTCCGACGACATTTTGGACAGGATCGTGACGAGGGGGGAAAATGGGCTACGCAAGGAAAGGTAGCCACGTCTTTGCTGGAGGCGTTACTGGCCGACCCCTATTTCTCGCGTCCTCCCCCCAAGAGCACCGGACGCGAATATTTCGATCTACGCTGGCTCGATAGTGCCCTCGCCGCGCAACCACCCCTCCCACCGGCAGATATCCAGGCAACGCTGTGCGAACTAACCGCAGCAACCGTTGCCCGTGCGGTCGATGACCATTGCCTACTCGCGGAAGAGGTGCTGGTGTGCGGTGGTGGCGTTCACAACGCCACCCTGATGACACGTCTCGCCGCTCGCCTTGCCCCGCGTTTGGTGCTTTCGACCGCTGCAAAGGGAATAGATCCAGACTGGGTAGAGGCAATAGCCTTTGCGTGGCTAGCAAGACGCACACTCCAAGGATTATCGGGCAATTTGCCAGCAGTTACTGGGGCACGACAAGAGGTAGTGCTCGGGGGCATCTATCTAAAAGGCTGATATCCCCACCTCTCCCATGAATACGACCGTTCAAGAAGTTACTCTGCCCTTGCCTCCCGTTGAGCCTGCCGCCGCGCCTACTGTTGAGCCTGTTGCTGCGCCGTTGGCATGGGTACGTGGTGAGCCTTTTGTCCGCATTCCGGAGGATCTCTACATTCCTCCTGATGCCCTAGAGGTTTTTCTGGAGGCATTTGAGGGGCCGCTCGACCTATTGTTGTACCTCATCAAACGTCAAAATCTGGATATCCTCGATATTCCCATCGCCGAGGTGACACGCCAATACATGGAATATGTGGAGGCCATGAAAGGGTTACACCTGGAATTGGCCGCCGAGTATTTGGTAATGGCTGCCTGGCTGTGTGAGATCAAATCACGGCTCTTGTTACCCCGTCCGGCAGGAGTAGAGGAAGAAGAGGACCCTCGCGCCGAACTTATCCGTCGCCTTCAGGAATACGAGCGTTATAAACTCGCGGCAGAGGATCTCAACAACCTTCCACGTTTAGAGCGTGACCTGTTTCAGTCGCACGCGGTATTGCCCGAATACTCTCGCCCGAGAGTCCATCCCGATGTCTCACTCGCTGAATTATTGCTCGCCTTTCGTGAGGTCCTCGCCCGCGCCGAAATGTATGGCAGCCACCACATTACCCGCGAACCGTTGTCCGTGCGCGAACGAATGTCTCGGGTGTTAGCCGCGTTGGAACAAGGAAAATTCGTGGCATTCACTGCCTTATTTACCTATGAAGAAGGGCGACGCGGGGTGGTGGTAACTTTGCTCGCCATCTTAGAATTAATCCGGGAGCATCTATTGGAGGTAGTTCAGACCGAGGTATTCAGTCCAATCTATGTACGAGTAGTTGCCGGAGAGGTAGGAGAATTCCAAGAAGCGCCGCCTGTGGACCATCCGATATCAGGGGAAGATGAAAACGAAGATCCAGCCTTGGTTGACGGTAGCCAAGATTAAATCAGGCATCGATTATTGTTTCGTCAAATTCCACTGTAGGATATGGTGAGAAACGGACCGCATCATTCGCATCGTCCAATTTCCAGGACTGACTGGATTGGGTGTGTGACCCTGAGATAGTTATCGACGGTGGGGACGGATTCAACATTTTATCTTTGATAAAGCAAAGAAGAGCTGAGTAGTTCGTAGGATGGGTAGAGCGAAGCGAAACCCATCGAATCCCCCACAACATTCCAGGCTCATGCCCAACACACTCCAGGGGCGTTCACGTCAATCAGGCGTTGGTACAGTGAAAGATGGGTTTCGCTTCGCTCTACCCATCCTACGCTTGCTAACATAAGAAAACTTTTTTTAAATCGTTCCCACGCTCCGCGTGGGAATGCATCCCGCGACGCTCCTGCGTCGCGTAT
>CAUYTY010000036.1 GCA_963575655.1 Gammaproteobacteria bacterium
CATGATTTATATTGACTGTGGTGGGTGATGAGGAGGTTTCCGATAAGGTCTAATAAATAGAGGAACCAATTTCGGCATGATTGCGCATAATATGTTTATTTCTGTCGTGGTTTAGCGCGTGCAGTTGGCGCTGCGGTCCATGGGTCATCCGGCCAAGAGTGTTTAGGATAACGACCCTTGAGTTCCTTTTTAACCTCTGGATAGGTTCGTTCCCAGAAACTACGGAGGTCTTGAGTCACTTGAATTGGGCGTCGAGCCGGTGAAAGTAAGTGCAGGGTTACCGCCACCCTCCCCCCCGCGATGCGGGGCATATCGCCAAGACCAAACAACTCTTGGAGTTTTACCGCTAAGACGGGTGCCTCCCCTGGTGTATAGGACAGGCGCAAGCGTGAACCGCTGGGAACCGCAAGGTGGGTAGGGGCAAGGAGATCCAGGTGGCGCGTCTGCTCCCAAGACAGGTGTCCGTGCAGGGCAGCGGCCAAATCGACGCGAACCAAATGGTCACGGCGGGTAACACCATCCAGAAATGGCCCTAGCCACGAAGGTAGGGACTCCATCAAGGCACCATCAGAGACATCAGGCCACCCTTCCTCCGCCCGCCACCCTCGCAGAGAAAGAACTCGTGCCTGCCACTCGCGCAACTCCGGTGTCCATGGCAAGACATCGAGGGCATTCTCGGCACTCTGCCCGCCCGACAGCGCTTTTTTAGCGATGATACGTATCCCTTCCAGCATTGCGTTACGCACTGCTTCTGGGTCCGGTCGTGCCAGAGGACGACTCTCCAATAACAGTTCCCCGAGGCGTTCTTCGCGTCGCGCCAGCACCGTGCCAGTCGCTTCGTCCCATACCAAACGATCCAACGTTTGGCAATGGGCTGCGAGAACCTCCCGCAGATCGACAAGGTCAATGGGTGCAGCCAAATGGACGACCCCCTCTCCACGTCCCGCATCGAGGTGAGCCGCCACTAAAAACGGGTAGCGCCCCATCGGGTCACCCAACGCAAGACGCACCCCCCGTCCTCCAGAGAGCAGGTAACGCCCGGTCTCTCCACTACGCCGCCCCGCGATCCGGTCGGGGTAGGCCAAGGCCAAGACACGCCCAACCTCGGTTGGCGCCACCGCCCCCTGCGCTGGCGACGCCATCACCAACGAACGGAGTTGGCGCGCCGTCGCTTCGGCCTGAGAACAGGCGAAAGGATCGGCCCCATGGGCCAGGGCCGCATTGCGTCCCCCACGACGAAAGGCCACCAAGGCCTCCAGACGGGTACTCAGGTCGCAAGACCGTTCTGGGCCTCGACCCATTCCAGTACGCAACAGGTCACGCCCTGAGAGGATCGCCGCTACATCCGCCGCCAATTCACCGTACCCCGACGCCTGCGCCTCGCGCAACAAATGGGCAAGACGCGGATGCAACGGCAATTCGGCGAGCGCCCGACCAACGGCAGTAATACGCCCTAGCTCATCCAGGGCATCGAGGGCCTGAAGCAATTCCCGCGCCTGGGCCAGTGCGCCACTCGGCAAGGGATCGAGCCACTCCAAGGCGATGGGATCCACCCCCCATTGCGCCAGTTCTAAAACCAACCCGGCCAGATCCGCCGAGAGGACCTCGGGCGAGGTTCGGAGTGCGAGGGATTGCTGGGTAGATTCAGACCACAACCGGTAGCACACCCCTGGCCCAAGTCGTCCGGCGCGTCCTGCCCGTTGTGCTGCGGAGCTTTGCGAGATGCGCACGGTCTCCAGGCGAGTAAGACCACTGCCCGGATCGAAACGCGGCACTCGCGCTAGGCCCGCATCGACCACCACCCTAACTCCCTCAATGGTAAGGCTGGTCTCGGCGATAGGGGTCGCCAACACCACCTTACGCCGCCCTTTATGGTCGGAGCGTAGCGCCTGATCCTGGGCCTCCTGGGAGAGATCGCCATAGAGGGCGTGGAGCACCACACCGCCTCCCCCCGAGGGACGGTCCTGATGCGTTCCTGTCGTCGTTCGATCCCCGGAGGGAAGGTCTACGACCCACTCCGTTACCTGCGCCAGCATCTCCTGAGCACGGCGGATCTCCCCACCGCCGGGAAGAAAAGCGAGCACGTCACCGCTCTGCTGCTCCACAAAAGCCCGCCGCACCGCCCCAACCACATGGGGTACGGGGTCGCCTTCGGGATCGCGGGGCAGATAACGCATCTCTACCGGAAAACTGCGCCCCTCCGTGGCGACCACCTCCCCACCCAATCCTACCCGGCGCAACAATCTCGCCACGCGATCCACCTCCAATGTGGCGGACATTACCAGCAGACGCAGGTCCTCGCGCAGACCTTGGGCTACGTCCAGACAAAGGGCGAGCGCCAGGTCAGCATCAAGGCTTCGTTCGTGGAATTCATCGAAGACCACCAAACCGACCCCGGTTAATGCTGGGTCGCCTTGGAGGCGGCGGGTGAGGATACCCTCAGTGAGGACTTCAATCCGGGTTCGACGTGATACCCGCTGGTCAAAACGGATGCGATAACCAACCGTCTCGCCCACCTCCTCGTTGAGGAGTTGGGCCATCCGTCCAGCAGCGGCACGGGCAGCAAGGCGGCGCGGCTCCAGGACAAGAATGGATTGCCCCGCAAGCCAGGACGCCTCTCGTAACGCCAGTGGGACCAAGGTGGTCTTGCCCGCCCCCGGTGGGGCATGGAGCACGCTGCCACGATTCGTCGCCAGCACCTCGGCCAGGCGCGACAACACCCCACGTACCGGTAATTCGGGCAGAGCATTGCCCCCTATCAATTAGACAACGCGCGAGTGTCACGGAAGACATTTTCACGCGCGAGCGTAGAAACAATGAATAACGGCTCTAGCGATCCGTAGCTCATTTAGCCATCAATGATCCCTAGGTCAAAGTAAGTACGTGAGATCTTCTCTATAGCAATTGCGTAGGCAGCAGTACGCATATCGCTGATCTTGGGATTGCTACGCTGCATTTCGGTGATCTGCTGATAGCCATTGCGCATGGTATCGTCGAGCCCAGAATTGACCAGATCCTCTTCGTCGGCGCCACGAGTAACCTTTCTACGGTCTGCGTCGGGAATCTTCTTACCGGTGAGTTCTTCGAGTAGTTCACCAAATTGGTGACTATGCCGTTCCTCGTGGCGACGCTGCATCCGACCAAAGCGAATATGCGAAAGATTACGTACCCATTCAAAATAGGAAACGGTAACGCCACCAGCATTGGCATAGATATCAGGAATGACCAGGATCCCTTTCTCTGCAAGCCGTTGGTCGGCCTCAAAGGTAAGTGGACCGTTAGCGGCTTCGACAATCACCCGCGCCCTGATGTTGCCGGCGTTTTTGCCGGTAATTACCGCCTCGACCGCCGCTGGAATGAGAATATCGCATTCCATCTCCAAGGCCTTAGCCCCATCGGCGTGAAAGGTAGCACCGGGAAAACCCTGCACAGTTTTGTGTTCAGTGAGATAATTGCGTAGAGCGACAATATCGAGACCGTTATTATTCACAACCACCCCTCCGATCTCGATGATGGCAATAATTCTGGCACCATCCTCTTCTGACAAGAGACGTGCGGCATGATAACCAACATTACCAAGCCCCTGAACCACAATACGTTTTCCTCCAAGACCCGGAGTCAGTCCGCTCACCTGAACATCTTCCGGGTGACGAAAGAATTCCTGGAGCACATATTGCACACCGCGCCCCGTGGCCTCGGTACGACCCCGAATGCCGCCATGTTGAATTGGTTTACCGGTCACACAGGCCTGATAGTTGATATCTTCGGGATAGAGATGTTTGTAGGTATCAGCTATCCATGCCATTTCACGGGGGCCAGTACCGATATCCGGGGCAGGAACATTGGTGGCCGGATTGAGAAAACCTTTACGTGCTAACTCCATGGCGAAGCGGCGCGTAATATGCTGCAGTTCATCGCGCTGGTATTTTGAGGGATCGATCAACAAGGCCCCTTTTGATCCACCAAAGGGGATATCCATCAACGCGCATTTGTAACTCATCAACGCCGCCAGCGCCTCTACTTCATCTTGATTCACATAAGGCGCGTAACGGATACCGCCCTTGGCGGGCAAACGATGGATACTATGCACGGCACGCCAGCCGGTGAAGATCTCAATCTTGCCACGGATCTTGACTGGAAATTTTACTTGGATAACCGAGGCACAGGCCTTAATTGCCGCAGCGACATTGCCATCCAGGTCAAGCGCGGCAACGGCACGATCGACTAGATAATCAACGTTTTGACTAAAGGTAAAGGCGTAATGATTGCTCTCTGACACGAAGGCTCCTGACGCTTACCAATGCGTTATCAGCGGCCAGCAAAACCGGTGATATTGGAGCGCACTACCGCAAATCGCTCCATCACCACCGCAACCAAATCTGGCTGCCGTGGACGGACAAAAACGCTATTGGGTACGAAAAGACATGGCGGGGATAACGCATCTCACCCACCTCGACATAGCCGAGAGACGTGGAGAGAGGATGGATAGAAAAAGCACGTGCAAGAACCAGAACGGAAGAAGGCGAACCTGCGCCCGCCTTCTTTGAGATAGGAACGTTACGCTGCCGCTTTCGGCCATTTGCCGAAATTATCGGAGCTACGTCCCTTACCATCGTTGTAGCCAGCGCTGTAGGCGTCGGTTACTCGCTGCTCTTCACGCACCGGGTGCAGCCAATAGCCATTCTGCCAACCCAGGAGATACTCGGGGTTTACCCCCATCTGATCCATCTGGGCACACGCTTCGTAGTAAGTCATCACTTTCTCCCGTTACCAGGTTCATTGCCGAAAAGGGGTGGAACGCCAGTATATTATTGAAGCACGGTGAATTTGCAAGACTTTCTTGGTCTCTATCACTACTGGCTATGAGAGGGGTGATCCAATGGGGGGATCTCGGGCTCACAGGCGCATCCACACTGCTCACCTCCCCCCTCAGAGCGAAGTTGGCTGATCCTCGTATGCTCTATCAGGGACAGGTGGCGGGGATGGTAGGCCTCCAGGGTCGAACGATAGCCAATGGTCAGTACTGTTACGCCGGGCAGCTCCTTTTGCAGCAGCCTCATCATGGTCCCCTCCTCCACTGGATTCAGGGCATCGGTAGCCTCCTCAATAAAGATCCACTTGGGCTTGTGCAACAAGGCCCGAGCAAACCCTAGCCGTTGTAACTCCCCGAGCGTTAGCACCTGTTCCCAGGTAGCACTCTCCTCTAAACGGTGAGCCAATCCCCCCAGCCCAACCCGCCTCAAGGCATCAACCAAGGCCACATCATCAATGCCATGGGATGGCGTCGGATAGCTCACGATCGCACGCAAATTGCCCTTGGGCACATAAGGTTGCTGCGGTAGGAAGAAGATGGACGTATCTTTGGGTAGCGCCACTCGACCCCGCCCCCAAGGCCACAATCCCCCCACCACTTTAAAGAGTTTTGCCGTCGCCTCGGAATCACCCGAGATCAACACCCATTCCCCCTGCAGGATCTCGGCGTTAAAACCAGACAAGAGCACTCGCCCATCGGGCATAGCAACACACAGGTGACGAAAGACCAAGGCTGCACGATCCGACTGATCCACCACAATTCGCTGTTTTGGATCAGCTTTGTAGCGTTGGAGGTTCTCAAGGGCATCGTGAAGTCCCAACACTCGTTCAGCGGATCCGCGCCACTCTGCTACCTTGGCGGCATTATCGACTGGCCAAGAAAGAGCCTGAATCATCTGCTGAAAGGCCTGCGCCGTCTGCATCAATTCCCCAAGCGTCAGCACTCCGATAATATAACGAGGCGCGGCAACTAATAATGGGAAGGCAGTGGTAAGCACTGAATAACCAGAACTAAACATTAGAATTTTGGTAAGCGCCCAACTCTGAATCCGCCACATCCCCGCTACCCCACTAAATAAACTGCGGAAGCGGCGCCGCTCGTTAGCTTCACCATGTAACAAGGCAATGGTTGCGGAATTCTCACGGGCACGCCCTAACTCGAAACGGAATTTCGCCTCAGCCGCCAACCGACGTTTAGCCGCAACCACCAGAGGCTGCGACAACCATAAAGCCAAAGACGAAAACACCACAGCGTACAACAGTGCAACCAAGACTAAATGCCCGTGAATCACCAGAGGGGAACCAGCAATATTGACTATCACCTCCCCGGATAGTGACCAAAGGATCTTGGTAAAACCTACCAATAGCAACAAACAGTAAAATAGCGAGTGCGTCAGATCGATAGCAACTTCAATAGCGTTACGAATATCCTCAGCGATCCGTCCATCGGGGTTATCGTGTTGTTCTCCGGGGATATAATTCACCTGGTGTTGACGACCTTCGGCCATCCAATCTCTCAGCAATTGTTCGGTCAACCAAGCTCGCCACCCCATCTGAATCTGCCGTTTAAACCACATATGGCTAGAGGTGATAGCCATACTAAACACCAAAATAGCTCCAAGTACCTCAACCTCTATTAAGAAACTGGTCCAATTCTTTTTTTCTAAGGCGTTAAAAAAATCGGCATTCCATTGGTTCAACCATACTGGCATAAATACCTGGATGATGGTTAGAATCACCAACACAATGGTCCATCCTCGGGCCTTCCACTTTTCTTTCGAATTCCAGTAGGGACCCGCAAAACGAAGGAATTTGATGACAAATCTGACCAGACGCAACATCTCCCCGAACACGCCGGAGAAGGCGGATATTTCGGGAACTGGGGGAATTTCGGGAGAAGGAAGAGATTCAACAGAATTGGGGGGTTCAGAACCGGGGACGTTAGTACCGATGGCAGTCATCAATGTCTCCGAGAAACCTCGCCCTTCAGGGCGGGGAGGAAAGGGGACGATTTTCTCCGCCCCTTTGGATAGCAAAAATCTTAGAATTTGCAAGTTTCTTCCGGCCGTCAGCCCGTAGGGGCCTAGTGACGCACACCTTGCGGTGTAGCTCCCATCGCCCACTTATTCGCGGGTTTCTGTACCCTTTCGGGTCCATCCTTGACAGCAGCACTGGTTCCAACCCCGTACGCCTGCTTAACCACTGACTTCGCCCTAATTAGGGCGGGGTAGTTGACAGACGTGTCTGGTTGCAGTGTCTGCCGAGAGCTGGCGGCGGTAGTTATACCAGCCATCGCGAGGAAAGGCACGGCCTCGCCGACCCAAGCGTAGGGTCAACGGTTGCTCAGTCCCTCGATACGCTAGGCGGGTAGCCGCCCCGCCTTACGGCGGGGGGGCCCCCCCAGAAACCGACCTTCCGGGTTTCCCCCTTAAGGGCCACGCCCCCCCCAACCCCCCCTTCGCCCTCATCCCCCCAAAGAGGCCGCTCGACATATGGAAACCCCACTGCCCCTCCTCCTCCTACCACCCCCCAGGCCCGCCCATTAAACCCTGGCAAAAACCCCGCCGCTATATTCCTGGCAATTCCCTCGGGCGCTCGCGCTACGGATT
>CAUYTY010000037.1 GCA_963575655.1 Gammaproteobacteria bacterium
GTCAACTTCAAGACTTGCTTTCACAAGCCTCGCCCTTTGGGGCGGGGTAGTTGACTGACCCAACCTACAATGGACCTTTCTGCGTTGTAATATGACCGTTTACGGAATGACGACAGCGGTCTTGCTGCCCAATTCCTGGACGTAGCGGCGGAGCAGTTCCTGCTGCATCGCGGAACGTAGGCGCTCTCTAAGCTGATCGAATTCTGGAGGATGGGCTGGGCGTTTCTCCAGTACCTCTACCACCTCCCAACCATCGGATACCTCAATCGGATCAGAGATCTTGCCTACGCTGACAGCTGACAATTTCTGGGCAATTTCCGGCGACATCGGGGCTATCCAACCAATATCCCCACCCTTTTTCGCACTCTCAGTATCCAGGGATTGGAGCGCCAGATCAGCGAATGATTTTCCATCGCGGGCCTGTGCGGCAATACGCTCAGCCTCGTCCTGGGTTTTCACAAGAATACGCCGTAATTTGTATTCATCCTTCGGGAAGTTCTTCGACCAAGTATCGTATTGCTCACGCAATACCGAGTCTTTAATCGGGTTTTCTCGCAAATAGCTATCGGCACCGGCAGCAAATAGAATCTGACGAGTTTGTGCGTTGATGGCAGCTTTTACCTCGGGGTCACGGTCCAGTTTCTTCTGCTTGGCCGCCTGAATAATGAGTTCGCGGGCCACCAACTCTTCCGTGATCGCGCGACGGTTCTGCTCATTGTCAGCCAGTGTTGGATTACCTTTAAAAACTTGATCAACATCCTTTTTGGTGATGATCTCCTTATCAACCTTGGCAGCGAAGTCGGCGGCTAGAACAGGGGTTCCAAGGGCGACGAACAGGCTTGAAAGAATCACAACGGTACGGCGAGGGGACATGACGCTCTCCATAAAGAGGCAAAATTAGGTATACCTGTAGATTAACATGGTAAGGGTGGTTATGGTAACGCAATACTACCGAACATCCTACCGTTGGGCTCGACTTTTCAAGGCTAAGTCATCCTAAACACGCTATCACGCGCTAACAAAGTGACATCTCCCGCTCTGCTACTCTCCCATCATAGAAGTGTTTTATTCCGCTCGTAGTGGATACTGTCCCGCCTCGAACCTCGGGTGTCGTAAACAACGTGCTCAGTAGCCTTGGATTTTCTATCCATTCTCGAATATCCTAGCTCCACTCTCTAACCTGGCAGGTGGTTACAAAAATGGCGGTCGGAAATGTCTTTTATGAAACGCTTCCCTTTCTTTATTCGGCTGGTGGTGTTGCGGTTATCATTTTCTCGAGTGAGCCTGTCGGTAGGGCTAGTGGCATTCTCCTAATCACTGCGGCACTGTTCATCTTCCGGTTGCGGTTAGAATACAGAAAGCAACGTGCAGCAAACGCCGAGGAGAAACTCTATCAAGCCCAGATTAAGCTCCAGAAAGAAAAGGCCGCTTCCGCTAAGAATAATTAACCCAAGTTGCTACCTACATTGAGTAATTCTTTGGTCGCCCTCCCCCCCAATCCCTTCCCGTTGGGAGGGGGAGAAAACAACGCCAGCCATTGATATTGGCCACTAGAGCTGAATATCTTCACTCTCCCTCCCAACAGGAGGGGGTTGGGGGGGGAGGGCAATCAAAAAATTACTTGTCTGGAAAGAATTATGGCTTGAGACCGTAGGTGGCAACTTGGGTTAGTTAGTCGGATCACACGATCCACGGCATCTCACCTGATGGCAAGGATATTGAACATGAAAGCTTTGAATAAATTTCTCGTATTCTGTTTGGCGCTTACGACACCTCTAGCGTATGCATCCTCCGATGGCTGTAGTTTGTGGTGTGGTGAGTATCCCAACGCCTATTTCATAACACCGAGTAACGATAGTCGTGCCAACCTGGGATTGATATTAGAGGATCAGGGAATCATCCATTACACACCCAAGGAGGTCCCGTTTCATTATGCAGAGTTTGCCGGGCCACCTCCCTCCAATGAATCAGTGACGCCCGACGCAACCGCAGCAACCGTCGGTAAGGATCTGGCGCCGTGGGTAACTATTCTTGGTATCTCCGCCAATCGCCTTCAAGAGGCCGTGCCTCGTTTTGCTGTGGAGAATTACGGGCGTTGTCTTATGGATGGGGTGCCCGCAATCACGAGTCTATTTAAGACTCTACAGGAAAGTAACCTGCCGGCCCAAGATAAAGCCCAATTGGCCAACGAGCGTTTACGCTTTGCTAGACTCTGTGAGAAATCACTAGAAACCTATCAACCACTCCCCGTTTCTGAGGTCGCCAAACCCTATGCCCGCTACCTAGAGGCTACCGCTGCCTTTTATGCTGGCCAATATGACCGAGCCGTATCATTATTTCAGGCATTGGCGATGGAGACGAAGCGGGATTGGGTACAAGAGACCTCACTCTACATGCTGGGGCGTGTTGCATTAAATCAGGCCCAGATCCACTATGAGGGTGGTGGTTGGACCAAACCGGACGAAAAGAATATTGACCGGGCACTATTAGGAAAGGCCGCTGCTGCCTTCGATAGCTATCTGAAGTCCTTCCCAAAAGGACGTTATGCAGAATCCGCCCGAGGATTGTTCCGAAAGATTCACTGGTTGTCCAGCGATGTTGCCGCTTTGGCGGCAGACTATCAGGTGTGGCGCACTAGAATTACCCCCGGAGTCCCCAATCAGGTACTACTTGATTTTATCAATGAAACCGAGAGTAAAATCGAGCCGGCCACTAACAGCATTGATGGATTATGGGAGGCACCGCTCCTGGTGATGCAGCGCATTACCGCGTCTTGGCGTCCGCGTGAGGCCGGAGATCAATCACCACCACCGATTGGATTTGATGCGATCCAGGCGCACCATAAGCAATTTACTAATGATCGACTTGAGGCACTGTGGTCGTATCTAGGGTTGGCGCATAATTATTGGGTAGCCAAAGATTACGCGGGTGTAATCCAGCAAACCGCGACCGATACCATCACCGGCAAGCCCTCCAATGTTGTATACAGCCGTTGGGTATTACGGGGGTTGGCGCTCATTGCATTACAACGCTGGCCAGAGGCCGAGGCGTATTGGCAAACACTGCTCAAGACCGTCGAGCACCCTGGTCAGAAACTCCAGACGCAATGGTTGTTGGCATTAACCTGGAATGAAATTGATCACCTCGATGCCATCTATGCCAAGAATAGCGTGGTCGCCCGCCAAGATATTCATGATTTCTTTATCGATATGGCCAAGCCAGCGTTGTTGAAATATTTGCTGGTGCGCGAAGATTTGTCCCTGCATACAAGATCACTGGCCTATTTCACGCTGATCAACAAATGGTTGCTCCATCGCAACTTTAATACCGCTGCTGATATTCTGGCAACCTATCCATCGAGTGGCTACGCGCTGGCCAATAATAAATTGGCGCCGTTGACTTGGGCGGGGCAGAAAGAGGATTATGTTTGCCCACCCATTAATGAGTTGTTGGCCGTCATTCAAATAGCCCCAAAGGCACCGCAGTGGCTCAACTGCATGGGGGATTTTCTCCGAACGCAAGACTGGAATGACCCTAGCACTGCTATAACGGAATCTTTTCATATTGAACATTTCATTGTTGACGAGGATGCTAGCGATGCTCACTATCATTATTGGCATAATCTCGCCAATTATGGTACGTCGCTACCCAAGAAATCGTTGGTGGATCCTTTTGGTGCAAAAGTCTACACCAGCCTTGATTACTACATGGAGGTTATTGATCTGCGTGGCAAGGTTGATCCAAATGACACCGCCTACGCCTTACATCGGGCCACCCGCTGTTTTGCCTCCTCGGGTAACAATCATTGCGGGACGCAGAATATCCCGAAGGAGCAGCGCTTGGTCTGGTTCAAACGACTCAAAGCAGACTTTAAGAATACCCGTTGGGCAAAAGATCAAAAATATTATTGGTGAGTGGCCTAATCTCCGGATTGCTGTTCGCTATGTGGAATGGGTGGCGGAGTGATGATTCGCCCCCGATTGATTATTGGGCGTGGCATCCGAAGGTCCATTTAGCGCGAGTGTTATCCCATGCCGGGAGGCTGTATCTGCTCGTCGGCGAATTCTTGCGATGCAGCGCGGGCCAGGCTTGTTTTCAGCGGCGTGGTTTTCCTCCGCCCAGTGCGTCCACGCATTCGCTGGTCTTGGTCTATCGGCTGGAGGTAATGCAATGGCCGGGGCGTTTCCAGCAACAGATACAGCAGGACATCCAGGCATTTGAGGCTAAAGGAAACTCGGTTTGGGGAATTCAACTGGATTTTGATGCTGCTACTAGTAAATTAGGCCCCTATGGTGCCTTATTACAAAAAGTCCGTGCGCAATTAGCATCATCATACGGATTGAGTGTTACCGGTCTTATGGACTGGGCTAGCCAAGGGCGGTTGGAGGATCTGAATGCCTTGCAGGGCGTAATAAACGAGATAGTCTTTCAGACCTATCAAGGGCGGCATCCGGTGCCGGATCATTTACGCTATCTTGAGTCTTTGTCGAAACGGGCCTTGACAGCGCCATTTAAAATCGGGCTAATCGAGCACGGACAATATGATGCGCATGTATTAGCAGCGGTCAGGCGACACCCGTATTATCGAGGAACGGTAGTGTTTCTGTTGCCCGAGTTAGGCGAATAATAACGCTATCCAATATTGCCATCTAACCCAGGTTATTACCTTTCAGACTGGAGCAAAGTTTCTCATGGCTTACCAACCTCCTTACGGCGTTCTCAAGGTTTTGCATGACATCGAATTCGAGAAGGCCTTACCGCTTGGTGACGAGCGTTACGTGGAAACCCAGGAGGCGCGTGGTAGTCAGAAGACATTAAATCGGTTGGCATGAAAATTAGGCGTGAATTTGGGTACCGGACATTTTCTCTCGCCGTTAAAAAGTCATGTGCTGTTTTTTGGTCATACTGGTAGCGGTAAGACTACGGAACTGCGCCGCTATGCCGAGCATCTTAGTGGTCCTGAACGATTTTTTATCGTCGAACTAGATATCTCCGTCGTGTTGGACCGCAATAATCTGCAATATGCCGATGTGTTAATGGCAATGGCGCGTGAATTGTTTGGGCGCGTGAAAGAAAAGAATATTGCGTTGGGAACCGATGCCATGAAGGACTTGGAGGACTGGTTTGGTGAACGGATTCTAAGTACTGAAGAAGCCAAGAATTTCACCATGGAAATGAAAACTAACACTAGTGCGGAGGGAGGGATCTCGTATCTGTTTAAACTGTTTGCGGGGTTTACCTCGGCCTTCAAATCTAATGTGACCTATAAGGATTCTTTGCGCCAGGTGATCCGCAATTCCTTTACTCAGTTCGCGGTCGCCTTCAATCGACTGCTGCGCCGGGTGGAGGAGGAACTCGTAAACAAGAGCCTAGGTCAGCGCGTTCTTTTTATTATCGACGGCACTGATAAATTGCGTAACGAGGATACTATCAATCTGTTCGCAAAAGACGCGGAGCAATTGCTAGAGATTGAGGCCAATATCGTTTACACCGCCCCGCTCAGTATTAAGTACGAAAGCAATCTTACCCATCGGCTCAATGCCGATCTGATGTTGCCCATGATCAAGTTGTATGATGCCGCTGGTACTCGTCATGAGGTAGGTTGGCAGACGATGCGCGATATTCTGTTGTTACGGGCAGATCGTCGAATGTTTGCTACCGATCAAGAAATTTCTCGACTGGTGGAATACTCGGGCGGGCATCCCCGTGAGTTGTTACGTCTGATCAAACTATGTTGCGAGTTCGCGGAGAACGATAAAATTGACGCCGACGTTGTTGATCAGTCGATTCGACAATTAGCCTCTGAATATCGTCGATTCCTCGCGCCCGAGGATTACATGCTACTTGCTGCCTTGGATCGAAATAAGGATGAAAAGCTTCCCGTCCATATGGGTAATGATGATCATATTCGCAAGTTGCTTTATAACCTGGCGTTACTGGAATATAACGATGGTAGCTGGCGACGCAGTCATCCGGTGATTCGTATTCTGGAAGGTTATTCATTTGCGGTAGCTAAATTGAAAGCCACCCCGTCGGCATAGCGATGAGTACAGAAAACTCCTTCCACTTCGACTTTCTCCGTCATACGGCAGCCGCAGAATTGCGACCGGAGCATATCTCTGACTTCCAGCGTTTAATTAAGTCGTTGCGCCATGGCCCACCTTTCCAATTGCTGCTCCTCGAATTCAATGATAGAACCTACCGTGAGGAACTAATCCGGCGCTTAGATGAGGTGCTGGTAGGAGAACAATTGCACCCAACGCGGATCGATCTAATATCTGGGGCGTATCCTGATTTTGCGACGATTGAGGTCGAACTAGCGCGTTTAATGGATAATCATCAAGTGGTGCATATTACTGGTGGAGAAATTTGGTTTGATATTCCGCTCTGGAGAATCTTCAACGTTCGTCGTGAAGCGGTAGCGCAAAACATCCCCCTGCGGTTATTGATGTGGCTAACCACCGAATCGTTGCGCAATTTTGCGTTGACGGCCCAAGATCTGTGGTCTTGGCGGGGTGGGATATTTTCGTTCGCTACGACCCCGATCAATATTCATCTCGTACCACCCATTCCTCAATGTGGCCCTATTGATGCTCGTAGTCTTGCCGAAAAGAGTAAACGAATCTCTGTATTACGTGCCTTTATCTATGTTGATCCGCCACCTCCAGAGGATCTTGTCTTACCGCTGTTAGACGAATTAGCGATCTTGCTGGAAGGTATTGGTCAACTAGACGAGGCGTTACGTATTCGCATGGAAGAACAATTGCCGGTCTGCGAGCGGCTGGCGGATGTGCGTTCTAAGGCAGTGACCCAGGGAAGGATCGCTGACATCCTGGAGGCACGAGGGCAATTGGACGAGGCGTTACGTATTCGTGTGGAAGAATTGCCGGTCTATGAGCGGCTGAGGGACGTGCGTTCTAAGGCAGTGACCCAGGGGAAGATCGCCGACATCCTGCGGGTACGGGGGCAATTGGACGAGGCGTTACGTATTCGCGAGAAAGAAGAATTGCCGGTCTATGAGCGGCTGGGGGACGTGCGCGAAAAGGCGGTGACCCAGGGAAAGATCGCCGACATCCTGCAGGCACGGGGGCAATTGGATGAGGCGCTACGTATTCGCATGGAAGAACAATTGCCGGTCTACGAGCGACTGGGAGACGTGCGCTCTAAGGCGGTGACCCAGGGGAAGATCGCCGATATCCTGGAAGCACGGGGGCAATTGGACGAGGCGCTACGTATTCGCATGGAAGAAGAATTGCCGGTCTACGAGCGGCTGGGTGACGTGTTTTCTAAGGTGGTGACCCAGGGAAAGATCGCTGATATCTTGCAGGCACGGGGGCAATTGGACGAGGCGCTACGTATTCGCATGGAAGAACAATTGCCGGTCTACGAGCGACTGGGAG
>CAUYTY010000038.1 GCA_963575655.1 Gammaproteobacteria bacterium
TCAATCTCGGGCTTGCTTTCACAAGCCACGGGCTTTAGCCCAGGGTGATTGACCGTTGTGGACGCGAGGGATCGGTTGAAACTTACGGAAGGCATGGCCACAATATAACCAGGATTTCGATCACTTCTCTACTACTAAGAAGAAGCTTTCATCCTTTTTTACCATCCCCAACTCCATACGTCCGCGCTCTTCCGCAGCGTCTAACCCCGACTTGAGGTCGCGTACCTCTGCTTCCAATGCCTGATTACGCTCCAGCAATCTTTTGTTCTCTCCGGTCTGGTCGGTGATAGCTCGATGCAAGGCTGCTACCTCCTCCAGACTACCTGGACCATTCCATAAGCGGTATTGAAGTCCCAATGCCAGTAATATCAGTAACGCTGCAAGCCATTTCATCAATATCTCCGAGAAACCTCGCCCTTCAGGGAGGGGAGGGGAGGAGACGGTTTTCTCCGTCCCTTTGGATATCAAAATCTTTAAAGTTGCCGGTTTTTCCCGGCTGTCAGGGCCCGTAAGGGCCTGGTGACGCACATCTTGCGGTGTGGCGCCCCTCGACGGAAGTAAACCAGGTTAGTTCCTGGCCGAAAACCCCAGGAGGACCATCACCAGCCCTCTTTCACTCGGGGGGCACAACACAGTGACTTCACAGCGAGAGGCTAACCGGTGTCGCCACCCTGTGCAACTTTACGCTGGTGGTCCTACCGGGGGAACATTCAAACGTTCGGACCTCCGCATCGCCACTCCCTTCGGTCATCTACCAGCCCACGAAAATTTGCGGATGAATGTACGATCATCGTTATTAGTCAGGCGATTCCTAGTTTAAATAATTAAATTATCACGACCTTCCAAAAAACGGAGCAAACCTTCGACGGAATCTTTCCAGGCTCCGCAGTCAATATAGTAACGTCGGCCCCATCCCAATGCCTCTCTAACCCGATTTGCCATTTCTTGAGCATTCCCAACCTCCACCAGACATTCCGGATAGTGACGCAAGATCCAGGCAGTCCCCTCCACTGCGGTAGCTACGACGGGAACACTACAGCGCATGGCCTCGTAGAGTTTCGCAGGATAGCTATAAATTCCAAAAGAAGATTGGCGATTGATAACAAGTACCACATCCAAGGCATTAACAAGCAGCGGAACCTGCTCATCTAGCAGATATCCCTGTTCAATGATGACATCCTTGATTTTACGTGGTATAACGACGTTCTCCTGACGTCGACCAGAAAACACAAAGCGTACTGATGGCGCCAATCCTTGCAAATGCTCTATGGCATCAAAAAGAGTTTCGATACCACGACTACGATAGAGCGAGCCACAATAACCAACAAGTGGATTCTCTAATGGTAATCCGAGCTGATTACGACACAGGTCACGATCCATGGGCTGAAAGATAGGATCCGCCGCCATGGGAACCACGAAAGTATTTTCCTCCGAGGGCCAATCTTTCGCTATCCATCGAAGCAAATTAGGACCAGCGGCGGTCAGTACGCTGGCCTCCCGACAGGCGTGTCGCCACGCCCAATGTAGTGGTTTGGCCCAAGGTATATAACTTTCGTAGTTGTCGTAAGCGTCGATTAGAGTTTTGATACCATAACGGGCGCCCAAATGCTGGGCCAGAATTCCGTACCAAGTATCAGAAAAACCGACGATCCAATCTGGTCGTGTTGTTTCGATCAGAATTCTGATTCGAGCAAGGTAGCGACCAACCCCATGGTTTCCAATCACGGGACGAAGGCTTTCCGAGTACCAATCAAAACCATGCTGGTAGCGATATTCGGCAGGGTCATCTTTATAGCTCAACAACAGCAAAAAGACTTGATGCCCTTGCTGGGCGAGGTAATAGGGAATATGAAAGAATCGACCATAAGGTCGATTAAGCAGATCACGACCTTGAGGGCGGCGTTTACAAAGAGCGAGGATACGCATGAATCTGCTCATGTGTCATGGCGAATATGGATCCTTTCAAAGTATTTGATATAGCGTCTAGCGATTACCCGCCAGTCAAACTGAATTATCTGTTCTCGATTATTCACTATCATCTCTGCTCGCCTCGCATCATCTTTCCAGAGTCGTGCGAGTTGTTGGGCTAGATCAATCGGATCGGTGGGAGAAAAAAGTTCGATATCAAGAGTTTTTGCCATCTCTACAATGGGAGGGATACGAGCGGCGATTACCGCAGTGCTACAGGCACACCCTTCCAGGATGGGCAGGCTGCTAGATTCATGTAACCCAGCTTGGATTAACAGATAACTCGCGTGAAATAAAGTAACGAGATCGTCAAAAGGTATGTTACCTAGATGGTAGAGGTCAAGACAGTGGGACTCCGCATAGGAAAAAATCTCTTCTGATCCATGGTAGCGTCTACCAGTAATGACTAAAGGAATATCCAACGAACTATTATCCCTAAGCCACCGTAATGCACGTAGAACCGTTAAATGGTTCTTGTGTTTCCAGAGTTGGGCAGGATAGAAGAGAAAGTGATTGGGTAATTTGTATTTTTCTATTATGGCTTTGATATTGCGAGGCGCAGCAAAGGTAGCAACATCAACTCCTTCAGGGATAACAAATACGGAATCTTCTGTAAGGAAACTAAAAAAATTTAGGAAGTCCTCCTTACTAAATTGCGAACTAGCTTGAATGGCATTCGCATACCGGGCGGAAAGTTCATAGCGAATGCCGCGTGCGATATGTTGATACCAACGAAAGAAATCAGGAAAATGTACATGTTGAATATCGTGCATGGAAAGTACTTGGGGAATTTTTAGCTCATAGACAGTCAATATGGTGGTGGGCGTGTAGAGTAGGTCAACCGTTTCTTCTAGGTGAGCCGCGAGGCGGCGCGTAATAAAATGATTGACCAGTCGGGTGACTGTCCGCGAATTGGAGAAGTAGGCGCGGTTTGCCGTGGAGTATGCGAAAGGTAAACGCACCGAATGAATAAGAATTTCATGACTATTAAGGATGTTTTTCAGCGCCGATAAATATCTAGGTTGGATAAAAATATGAATCTCATGAGCCCCCCGCTCCGCAGCTAACCCTCGAAGCAAACCTAAAGTATAGGTAGTGACCCCCCCCACGTTGAGCGGATCAAATGTAAGGCAATTAATACCAATACGCATAAGTGGTCATGGATAACCGATGATTTTCCGCAATGCGTTACATACACGATCAATATCGGATTTTAGAAGGGTGGGTGATGATGGCAAATTGATGCCACGCTTGGATATCGAGTGCGCTATGGGGGTCGCCACGCTGGTATCCTGGTACATTGGTAGATCGGAGATGGGATAAAAATAAGGACGCGAATCAACACCGAATTGCTTAAGCTGGGCCATGATATTGTCGCGACTCGCTTCATTCCATTCTTGATGTTCCACATTGACCATCCAGTAAACACTATTAGCCCACAATGCGCACCGATTCAGAGAGATTCCCGGCAGTGAAGCGAGTTGAGAATAATACGAGGTAAAGACTTCACGTTTGCTTCTCAATATCTGGTCAATACGTTGAAGCTGAGAACATCCAAGAGCTGCCTGCAGATTGGTGATCCGGTAGTTATAACCCACTTCAGTGTGCCAGTAACGGCGGTTTCGCGACATAGCATGGTCACGAAGAAATTTGGCACGCTCATAAAGTACAGGATCGTTGGTAGTGAGCATGCCTCCTTCACCGGTAGTGATTAATTTGTTGGCATAAAAACTAAACGCGCCAAAGTCACCAAATGAACCAACCCGCCGCCCATGAGCCTCTGCGCCATGGGCCTCGGCGGCATCCTCGATTACACGGATACCATAATGTCCGGCAATCGCACAAATGGCCACCATTTCCGCAGGATGTCCATAGAGATGAACTGGGATAACCGCCTTGGTACGAGAAGTAATAGCCGCCTCAAAAGCCACAGGGGACAGACAGAGTGTGTCAGGATCTATCTCAACCGGGACAACTCGCGCACCGGTATAGGTCACCGCGTTAGCTGTGGCAACAAAAGTAAGATCCGGAATGATGACCTCGTCGCCCTCTCCAATATCAAGGCTAATTAACGCCAAATGCAATGCGGCCGTGCCATTCGACACGGTCAACGCAAACTGGGTTTGGCAAAACCGAGCAAAGGCTTCCTCAAACTGGATGATAAACTCGCCGAGTGATGAAACCCATCCAGAGCGTGCGGCCCATCCAATCTGTTCGATATCGTTCTCGGTGATATTGGGTTCGTAGACAGGGATAATAGCCACAGGATCTATCCTTATAACGATCTGAATTGGATCATTGGTTTTCTCGGTTCATTGAGATTTTATCGCCCGAATTGTCATCGAGTGGGCCAGTAAGCTGGGCCACTTATCAACCGTGAATCGGTTGGCTAGTAGCAAGGCAACGATCTTAGAGGGCAGACTACGGCCAAACATCGGGGAGTATTTTATCGTATTGATCGTAAAACCGGACAATTTGACCATTTCCACAAACTCCCAGGGGCGGAAGAAACGGATATGATCATAATTATAACTCCGGAATTTATTATACAGCCGCTTGCCATAAACAATATTATCATAACTGATAATGCTGCCGGAAAACAGAATTCGTAATCGATCCATGAGATCAAAGTAAAGTGGAACTATTATTAGCAACTGGCCATCCTTGGTAAGTAACTTGTGACATTCACCCAACACATGAAGCGGATCAAATACGTGTTCCAAAATATCAAGTGCGGTAATAAGATCAAACCGGTAAGGAATGGTGAATGATTCATTTAGGTTCTGTTCGATTACCTTAATCCCTTTTTGTTGTAACGATACCACGGCATCTTGATTTATCTCAATGGCATAAGTATCGCAACCACGTTCCACAAATCCGACGGTGACATTACCATACCCTGCGCCAATATCAAGCACTTTCATTCCCGGCTCACATTTCACCTGTCCTGCTATTTTTGAAAAATTATTGTGCCTAGCGTCAATCTCCGCAAGTTCTCGGTAAAAACTATTGTAGTATTTTTCCATTGTTTTCGAGCTCGATGAGAAATAGGTTAACCATATTAGATTGGGGTGCCGTCGTTGGGCGAGTATTTCATAAGAGCTAGCAGGTCGGCACATTCGTGACGGATAAAATCTTCCGTGTCCGGATGCACCATGAATTTATTCTGACCGCCTACGAATTCTATATTATATCTTGGGTCATGTATTCTGTAGAATTCCTCGGATTCCCGCATAATATCCTTGGTGGATCGCTCGACGGATCCGGAAAGTGCGTCTTTTCCGATCCCCCAACCGAAATTTTTATCAATATCAAGCAATGTTGCCAGGGGATCATTCAGAAGATCCTCATAACGCACCAAGTGAAGCCGATTCTGAAGATTACTGCTCATGAGCCATGAACTAACGTGGCGCTTCCACGCCGGAACACCAAACCGAGAACTACGCACGAAGGCATCGAAATCCGATGCGTCGCATTGGTTAAGTTCAGAAAGAAACCGATAAAAACTCTTTAGCACAGGCACGGGATGTCGCGCCAAATAAATTACAAATTTATAATTTGGGTTCCAGGTTGAATGTGATTTTATTATCCGGCAGCTTGGATATCCATAAACTGGTTGCCCCACCGAGCGACTAATATTAATATCGGGAATAAACACATGAGCATTCGCATAATGCGCGATTTCTGGGCGTCCGCTACGAATCAGCGCCGCATTTGCCAATAGGACGGATAACCAAGTTATCCCGGATTTCGGATACTCCACCAGATATAAGTCCGAGTGCCTGGGGTTTGCGGCTGTTAGGGGATATCCTGCTAATTGGTGCAGAATCTTGTTAAACTTCTTGGAAAAGTTCATTTCTTGATGAAACTCCCAATAAATGGCGTAACTAGGCCTGTTTGTCGCCAAGCCAGGTAGCTATGAAAGAAATTCCATACCGTCATCCCCGTGACTGTTCCCCATGCGGATCCAATTTCACCATACCGTGGAATTAGGTAAAAACACACCAGCGCATTAGTTAGAATAGCCGCTAGCAAGCCTACTCCCGCGATCCGCTGATGACCCGTCATACTAAGTACGACGCCGCAGGAACCAGAAAGAGCATTAACCATCTGGCCCATCGCGAGAATTCTAAGGCAATCGGCTGAGGTCATAAATGATTCTCCTGCTATTGCCAATAGTTGCGGTGCATTGATAATTAGTACAATAGACACGAAAAGCGCAAAAACCGAACCAATTAACGTGGCTTCAGAAATCATATGCTGCGCCTGTTTATATTCATTTTTTGCCCAAGCCGCTGCTAATTTTGGTTGCAGAGAAAGATTAATCGCTGTTAAACCAAGAGCGATCACACCAACAATTTGCGTGGATACCTGAAACCGTCCAGCCTGTTCCGCAGCCCCCAGGTATCCTACAAATAACAAAGATATCTGCCCTTCGGCAATGGATAATAGCGAAACTATAAAGAAGGGGATGGCGGCCCGTATCCAATAAGAATAATCCGTTTCAATAGTACTGTTCTTTGCCTCCAAAGGCAGGAATTTTTTTAATAGTCGCGTTCCTATCCATAAGGCAAGGATAGCTACGACAAATTGTATCGTGACGACGCGATTTACCGTCAACGTGGACTGAATCGATGAAACAAAGAGAACTGCTATTAATGCAAGGAAAGGGCGCAGAACCAACTCCGGAATGTCCGCAAAAATTACACAATTAAGCCCTCTCAACACGGCGGCGCGAATTTGCCCAAGAACAGTTATCGGAATAAGTACGAATAACATAAAGAGCGCTGAGGGTTCAACTTCCGAGATGAATTTTCTCAAGGCAAATAACATAAAAATAATGGCGGCGATTAATGATCCCAAAAAGCTCCATTGAAATCCTGTTACAATAATCCCCTTGAGAAAGGACCATTGCCGCCTAGCTTTGTAAGTCGCCACCTCCCGAATAAGCAATGGAACAAGCCCCAGTGAAGCAAAAACAACGGAAAAATTGACGATTACTAACAATAGCGAGTAAACTCCATATTGTAATGGTCCTAAAAATCTTGCAAGAACCATGTTTAGGAGAAAGCCAATACCTGCTGAGAAAATTTTCAGGATAAGTACACCCGTTGCTCTCTGCAAAACCAAGGTAGATTTAAACATTAGATATTATCAGAAAGGAGAAAATTAGAACCTCTTGAACAAATCTTGTGAGATAGCCTCTTTCGTCTCGATGTTACGCGCGTCGCAGTAATTAATCTGTACTGTTCAGTTTTGTTCCATGCGAACATCGTTGATTATCAATAGATTGACGAACAAAATCAAACTATAGCAAAGCCACCATAAAATGATTACGCATAATTTGCGAAGACTTCCTCGGT
>CAUYTY010000039.1 GCA_963575655.1 Gammaproteobacteria bacterium
TGCGGGCGAGTTCTTCGGCCTCGTTAGGTGCATCCTCCAACTCTCCCAATTCCTTTTGGATCGCCTTCATTTGCTCGTTTAGATAGTACTCGCGCTGGGTTTTCTCCATTTGGCGTTTCACCCGGCCGCGGATGCGTTTTTCTACTTGGAGTAGATCGATCTCGGATTCGAGGAGGCCAATGAGGTGTTCCAAGCGGGCACGCTCATCCTCGATCTCGAGGATGACTTGCTTCTCCTCAATCTTGAGGGACATGTGTGCGGCGATGGTATCCGCTAAACGACCGGGGTCGTCAATTCCCGCCAAGGACGACAGAATTTCGGGGGGGACCCGTTTGTTGAGCTTGACGTATTGATCGAACTGAGAGAGTAACGAACGAGTCAGTACCTCGGATTCTTTCTCATCGATGCTCGTGGTACCGAACAACCCGACCTGGGCAGCGAAGAAATCATCACTACGCACGAATTGCAAGATCTGAGCGCGACGAGCCCCCTCTACTAGGACCTTGACCGTGCCATCAGGGAGTTTGAGCAATTGGAGGACCGACGATAGGGTGCCGATTCGATAGACATCCTCCATCAATGGCTCATCCATGGCAGCGCTCTTTTGGGCCACCAGGAGAATCTGTTTGCCACCCTCCATGGCCGATGCCAATGCCCGAATAGACTTCTCACGCCCCACGAATAGAGGAATGACCATGTGGGGGTAGACTACAACATCACGTAGCGGCAAGACCGGGACAATTAGGGTCGGTGCGGGGGAAAGTTGAGACCTTTCGTTAGTTTGCGACATCGTCGGCACCTCGGGGCCTATTTGACCTCATTAGAAGAATCAAAGATCATAAGAGACTAAAGTCAAAAGACCTTTCCGGGTAACGGGAGAGAAAAGTTTAGGCTTTAGGTCGTATTTTTAGGAAGTTGTCCCTTCCTAACGCTATTCATCTTGGGAAGTCAGCGAACCAGGCGTCGTACATTGCCACTATTTCGTCTAATTTCCCAAGATTGGCATCCCATCCTCCATCCCTATGATCTTTCAGGGGTAAAACCGGACAGGTCCGGTAATGGGAGAGGTCAATCGGAAGCTGCAAGCTGTTCGCCGCCCTCATAGATAAGTAGGGGTTTGGCATTTCCAGTGATTACGATCTCTTCTACGACTACCTTGGTAACAGAATCGAGGGATGGTAGATCATACATGGTGTCGAGGAGTACCTGTTCCAAGATGGAACGCAGACCACGCGCCCCAGTTTTGCGCTTCATCGCCTTGCGTGCTACTGCACTGAGTGCCTCCGTGCGGAATTCCAGTTCGCAACCATCCATGCTAAACATGCGTTGATATTGTTTGATGACGGCATTTTTGGGTTCGGTAAGGATGCGCACCAAGGCCTCTTCGTCGAGTTCGCTCAGTGTGGCCATGACCGGCAGGCGACCGACAAACTCTGGGATGAGACCATAACGGATAAGGTCTTCGGGTTCCGCCTCATTCAGCAGGTCACTGAGACCTTTGCTGTTGTCCTTGCTGCGTACATCCGCAGAGAAGCCGATACCACTCTTTTCGGTGCGGGCACGGATGACCTTATCTAGCCCCGCGAACGCTCCGCCACAAATAAACAGAATATTTGCAGTGTTGACCTGAAGGAATTCCTGCTGCGGATGCTTACGCCCACCTTGGGGAGGTATCGAGGCAATAGTGCCTTCGATGAGCTTAAGCAGGGCTTGCTGCACCCCCTCGCCGGAAACATCCCTGGTGAGAGAGGGATTATCCGATTTGCGGGAGATTTTATCGATCTCGTCGATGTAGACGATCCCAGTTTGGGCCTTTTCTACGTCGTAGTCGCACTTCTGAAGCAGTTTCTGGATGATGTTTTCGACATCTTCTCCGACGTAACCGGCCTCGGTGAGGGTGGTGGCATCGGCGATGGTGAAGGGGACGTTGAGTAATCGTGCAAGGGTCTCGGCCAGCAGCGTCTTGCCGCAGCCGGTAGGACCAATTAGCAGGATATTGCTCTTGGACAACTCGACATCGTCTTTTTTGTAGCCAACATCTAGGCGTTTGTAGTGGTTGTATACCGCTACCGATAATACTTTTTTGGCAGAGTCTTGACCGATAACGTAGTCGTCGAGAATCCGACGGATCTCCCGGGGGGTAGGCAGATGACGACCTTTGGCCGTCGTGGACTTTTCCTGCACCTCATCGCGGATGATGTCGTTGCATAGTTCAACGCATTCGTCACAGATGAAGACCGACGGCCCCGCGATAAGCTTACGCACCTCATGCTGGCTTTTGCCGCAAAAGGAGCAATAAAGCAGCTTATTGTCGTCCCGGCCGTGTCTGTCGTTGCTCATCGAAATCCCCGGAAAAACCCTGGCCGTAGCCAAGGAAAAGTAAGGGGCAACGGTATCGACATCGTATTTTTACCGTTGCCACAGTGAATCGGCGAATCGGCCTTTCACCGATTCGGGCCTTGCGGCTCTACCCATCAGGGCTGTGTAATCATTCACGCCCTTTCATGGGGAGTGAATGGTTACAACTGATCGTACCAATGTCTCCCAATATAACCGAAGAGGTATTATCGCAACGCACTACGCTGGGAGAGCATTCTTGTTACGATTGAGGCGTTGTTGGCACGACCCGTTGGGTCAGGATCTCGTCGATGAGACCGTATTCTATCGCTGCCTGGGGACCCATAAAGTTATCGCGGTCCGTATCTTGCTGAATTCGCTCCAGGGGTTGGCCGGTATGTTTGACCAGAATCTGGTTGAGCTTGTCGCGAATGAGCAGAATCTCTCGAGCATGGATATCGATATCGGTAGCTTGTCCGTGGAAGCCACCGAGAGGTTGGTGGATCATCATCCGTGAGTGGGGCAAACAATAGCGCTTACCGGCTGCCCCGCCCGCCAGGAGCAAGGCTCCCATGCTGGCTGCCTGGCCAACACACAGGGTGCTCACGTCGGGTTTAATAAACTGCATGGTATCGTAGATGGCGAGTCCCGCGCTGACAGAACCGCCTGGGGAATTGATATAAAAATGGATGTCCTTATCTGGATTTTCTGATTCCAGAAAGAGGAGTTGGGCCAACACCAAATTGGCCGTGTAGTCCTCTACGGGGCCGACCAGAAAGATGACACGCTCTTTAAGCAACCGGGAATAGATATCGTAGGCCCGTTCACCGCGCGCCGATTGCTCGATGACGATGGGGACTAGATTTAGCCCGGTGATGGGAGTAGCGCCGGCCAAAGTATTGCTGAATCTATCGATCATGATCGCGCCGCCTCTATGTATATCCAACTCGCGTTGGGTCTATCAACGCGCTGAAGGGGGTCGGGATCACCTTGACCTGGACCTGTCCGAGCAACCATTTCGCTACCATGTCCTCAAGAAGCAACGCCTCTACCTCCTGTAATCGACTATCGTCGGCAAAATACCAACGCTCCACCTCTTCCGGGTTGTCATAATCCCTAGCTGCCGCCCGAATATAGGCGCGCACGTGGCTGATGTCTGGTTTCAGTCGCTGACGTTGGACGATATCACCCGCGAGGATCCCCAGGGTGACACGACGCCGGGCTTGCTCTTCGAGTTCCGGGTTGGGGGGAGCGTCTTTGGGAAGCTCGGCACGCAGTCGGTTTAGCTCTATCTCTACCAGGGTATTAGGTAGCTCGATGGGATTGTGTTGGCAGAGGGCGTCTAGTAACTGAATCTTGAGCAGTTGCCACACTTTTCCTTCGAATTCGCGCTTCATGCCTTGGCGTATCTGATCACGCAGGGCTTCTACCGTTCCCTCGGCTATTCCAAAATTCTGGCGGATGAACGCCTCGTTCAATTCCGGCAGCTGCCCACCTTCTACCCTCTTAACGGTGACCGCGAAACGGGCAGACCTGCCAGCCACCTCGGGGTGGTGATAGTCGGACGGGAAGGTGATGTCTACCGAGCGTGTCTCTCCGGCGAGAGCTCCCACCAGATGTTGTTCGAATTCCTCAAGGAACATCCCTGCCCCCAATACGGAGACAACATCATTGCCGCTGCCTCCGGGGAAACTGGTACCGTCGGCCAAGGTACCCGCGAAGTCGATCCGTACCCGATCGCCGAGCGCGGCCGGACGGTCTACCTGGGTCCAGGTTTGATACTTATGGTGGAAGCGTTCCTGCATTTGGTCTACATCGGCCTCGTCGATCTGAACCTCGGCCTGATTGACGACCACCTCCGTCAATGGCGCCAGCTCTACATCCGGGTAGACCTCGAAGGTAGCGGTGAAGTGCAGGTCTCCATCGGGCGGATCTTTAGCGATAGGCTCGAGCAACGGTCCGCCGACCACCCGCAGTTTTTCCTGGTAAAATACCTTTCCTAGGGTGGATTTGATGAGTTCATCCATCACTTCTTTCCGTACCTGAGGACCGAAGCGATTCTGGATCAGGGGCATGGGAACCTTTCCGGGACGGAACCCGGCAATTCTCATGGTCTGCGCTAGGGATTTCAGGCGTTTCTGCTGCTCCTGTTCGATATCTTTCCCAGGAATGGTGATGTTGAAACGGCGCTCCAGGCCCTGAGTGGTCTCCACTGAAACCTGCATCTTTGTACCTCGTTACGGCCCCCCTGGTGGTACGGCCGCCACGGGACGGGGCCTTCAGGAGGGGCAGGAGATGGGGGTGCGAAAGGAGAGACTCGAACTCTCACGGGTTGCCCCACTGGCACCTAAAACCAGCGCGTCTACCGATTCCGCCACTTTCGCCCGAAAGGCAGATTATACAGAGATGGACCAGTCCGTGAATCCTGTCTTTAGTGGAAAGTTCCGGTCCGAGAGGTGGGTAGGTCTGGTCCCGACTGCCACCGATAGGTTCCATGGCCCATTCTATCGCAGACACCTTGGTTAAAATCAAGCTGTCACGGATAGGGGGTGCCTAAGTTGCCCACGGCAGGGTCTAATTCTGCGGCCAAGCAGGCTTGAAGATAGGAAATAACGCGCCCGGTTAATGGGATGTTACGCTCCATCAGTGCTTGATTGCCGAACAGGGGGTTGAACTCCAGGAAGTACCAGTGCCCATCGACCCTCGCCAGGTCGAAGCCAGCGTGGTCGATACCCAGGGTTTGCGCCACTTGGGTGACGAGTGTCAGGGCATCTTCGGGGATATCGGCGAAGCTTACCATCCCACCTTGAGCGACATTATTATGGAAGCTCCCGGTTGTTGCCGCTCGCCAGTAGGCGGTCAGTGGTTCTCGGCCCACATACACCACCCGGAGGTCACGTTGGATGGGAAGCCGCTCCTGGAAGTAGAGGATCTCATGGTGCGTCGCGTAGTCCCAAAGCGCACGCCGCTCGGTTATCAGATGTACGCCCTGTCCCATACTGCTGCGCACCTCTTTGGCGACCAGTGGTAGCCCCAAGGTATCCAGCGCCTCTTCGAGGGCCTGCTCAGAGCGCGGCAGGATCAATGTCTCCGGGACATGCGCGGGGGCGACCGCCCACAAGGCGCGGGTCATCTCTATCTTGTCGTGTCCTAGGTGATAGGTCGCTGCGCTTGGAAATAATCGAACCTTCCAGGCGTAGCGTAACAAGTTAACCTGCCAATACTCAGGATATAGAACGAAATCCGCCCCCATGACCTCGTCCCGGTGGTGATAGATCCGCTCAGGTTTGACGTAGCGTACTCCGGGAAAATCCAAGGTCCGCAGTGCATTGAAGGAAAGTAGGCGCATGGCCATTAAATATGTTCCATAAAAGTGTTTTGACGGTTCGAACCATTGGCCTTGGTCACCGTTTCGTCAGGCCACATTTAGCTTACTACCCCGAAGGGGTTATGTCATTTAGCCCAGGGTTGCGACGTAGTCGCTACCCTGGGGAAAAGAGAATATAGCGTGATACATCGTTCCCACGCTCCGCCTGGGAATGCATCCCGCGACGCTCCCGCGTCGCGTGTCCCGAAACACGGCACATCCATGTGGTATTGCGTTCCACACGGTCATATAGCGCGATAACTTCCGGCTTGTTCGTGATCCCCACCAACACGCGACGCAGGAGCGTCGCGGGATGCGTTCCCACGCGGAGCGTGGGAACGATGTAACAGAATTGGTAACTGTTTGTTAGAAAATAGAATTCCTTAACTTAATGGCAGTGAGGGTAGCGACTACGTCGTAACCCTGGGCTGAATGACGTAACCCCTTCAGGGTAATAAGCTGACGAAACGATGACTTAAGGCCTTCTACTTTTTGAACCAATGATAAAAGGTGGATATGTTGAAATTGGAGAATATTAAAAAGAATGCAGCCATCTCCGGCATTGAGCCTAATCAAGTGGTCCGCATTGTTACGACAGAACCGGTTGGCGATAACGCCCTTACCGTCTACTATAAAACGCCAGATGGCAAACTTTTGGAGCGAATGCTATTCCGCGCTAATGAGGTAAATCTATCCCTTGCGGAGGCAGGTCGCCCTTGGGCGTTTGACGCACCTGGCGAAGAATTCAAACTAGCCGTTGAAGCCTATCGGATTAATCTCGCCCATCTATTCGACCCGATGATGGCCGTCCACACCTCCAATGTCGAACCACTTCCACACCAGATCACGGCAGTGTACGAATCGATGCTGCCGCGCCAACCGTTGCGCTATATCCTGGCGGATGACCCAGGGGCGGGTAAAACTATCATGGCCGGGCTACTTATCCGCGAGCTGCTAATGCGTGCCGACGCCAAGCGCGTGCTGATCGTGGCGCCCGGTAGTTTGGTTGAACAGTGGCAGGACGAGATGTTTGAAAAGTTCGGCCTATCTTTTACGCTATTTTCCCGCGAGCAGGTTGAACAGTTACGTAGTGGCAACCCTTTCGACGATATTGATCTGCTGGTAGCCCGCGTTGACCAGTTGGCCCGCAACGAAGATCTCCAAGAGAAACTTCGTCTTTCGCGTTGGGATCTGATTGTCGTTGACGAGGCACACAAACTATCGGCCAGTTACTTCGGCAACAAAGTTAATAAGACCAAACGGTTCCAGTTAGGAGAACTGCTGGGATCGATCACCCGCCATTTTTTATTGATGACGGCGACCCCGCACAACGGCAAGGAGGAAGACTTCCAGTTATTCATGTCGTTGTTGGATTCCGACCGGTTTTATGGCAAGTTCCGCGACGGTGCGCACAAGGTTGATGTCACAGATTTGATGCGCAGAATGGTCAAGGAAGATATGCGCAGATTTGACGGAACGCCGTTATTTCCTGAACGTCGCGCCTATACCCTCAACTACTAACCTGCGCGTTGGTTAGGGGACAAGCAAGTAAAAATAATCTATTATT
>CAUYTY010000040.1 GCA_963575655.1 Gammaproteobacteria bacterium
TCGGGCGATTCGTACCCGTTACATCTGTAAAGCAAGAAATTACTTGGCGATGGTCACATTTAGGTTGTGCATTGATTATATTTAGGAAAATCATAAAAACATAAATAAGGCAAATTCTGTGCCGGACATCCTCTAAGCCGCGACGGCTTAAAAATCAACGACGAACCGAGGCAGATCTCTCGCTCCCCATTTTCAAAAAGTAGCCATCCGCGAAGCGAGCGGAAGCGCCTACCCTCGTTGGCATGTGTCGCAGGTCAAGTGAATAGCCCCGATGCTGGTCAGGAACCCTGATTTTTCCTCCGCTAATGGTTACGACCGGTCCATCTATCACTACCGAAATCCGGCATCGATAGGTAACTCACACCGCCCAAGCCTGACGTTGACCGCTACGCTATTCTGTTTCCATCACCCGCCAGAAACGCCACACGGGTAACGCTGTGGCCGCCCTCGATACCTGAGTGCATCGATAGGGTAGCAATCAGGCTACCGGGTAGGCGACGGACTGGCTTGGGGACATCGGCGAGGATATCCGCCCAAGGTTTCATGCAACAGACAAGACTGTAGCGATTGGTGATACCCGTCCAAGCGCGAGAGAAACGGAGGAGCATTGCGGGGGTAAAACTGCGAAGAGACGCTACCGCCTCCTCTCTCAGAAATGTAACCGCATGTTTTTATTGATGGGCCCGGTAGGATTCGAACCTACGACCTAGGGATTATGAGTCCCCAGCTCTGACCGGCTGAGCTACAGGCCCGATATACGAACTAAACTAGCCAGCTAACTATACCCTCAGGGTGAATATTGGTCGATAGCCACAGAGGAAGACTAGACAGCGGCAGGAGTCCATCGTAAAAACACGCTAGTCTGCCATGTCCAAAAAACTACGCAACTGCTCCGAACGGCTGGGATGGCGCAACTTACGCAGGGCTTTAGCTTCGATTTGACGGATACGTTCGCGGGTAACATCGAACTGTTTGCCAACCTCTTCTAGGGTGTGATCGGTGCTCATGTCAATGCCGAAACGCATCCGTAACACCTTTGCCTCTCGAGCGGTCAGCCCTTCCAGTACACGTTGAGTGGCTTGGCGCAGACCTTCAAACGTTGCCGCCTCACTGGGCGACATAACGCTAGCATCCTCAATAAAATCGCCAAGGTGCGAGTCGTCGTCATCTCCGATGGGGGTCTCCATGGAGATCGGCTCCTTGGCGATCTTCAAAACCTTACGTACTTTGTCCTCGGGCATTTCCATCCGTACCGCAAGCTCCTCGGGCGTGGGTTCACGGCCCATCTCCTGTAGCATCTGGTGAGAAACCCGGTTGAGCTTATTGATGGTCTCAATCATATGCACCGGGATGCGAATAGTTCGCGCCTGATCGGCAATGGATCGGGTAATGGCTTGACGAATCCACCAGGTAGCGTAGGTAGAAAATTTATAACCACGCCGATATTCGAACTTGTCCACCGCCTTCATTAGACCAATATTCCCTTCCTGGATTAGATCCAAGAACTGCAACCCTCGATTGGTGTACTTCTTGGCAATGGAAATTACTAACCGTAGATTAGCCTCAACCATCTCCTTTTTGGCACGCCGGGCCTTTGCTTCACCCAATGACATTTGGCGATTGATTTCCTTGAGATCCTGGATACTCATACCACAGGTACCGAGCATATCCAACAGGCTGGTTTGGATGTGCAGGATCTCCTCCTGATAGGAGGCTAGAGCTACTGCGTAGGAGGTCTTCGCATCCAGATGTTGTTGTAACCATCGAAGATCGACTTCATGGCCTGGGAAACTACGGATGAAAGTCTCCCTCAGCATACCTGCCCGGTTGACGCAGATATCTAAGATCCGACGCTCATGGCTGCGAACCGTTTCAACGATTCGACGCATACTGGCCGTCAATCGCTCCACAGTCTTTGGCGTCAGCTTGAACTGCATGAATGAATCCACTACCTGGCGACGCAATTCCATCGTGCGTGGATCATGCCGACCGTACTCAACGGTCGCGGTCTGGACTTGCTGATAAAGGTCGTGTAGCGCCACAAAACGCCGATGTGCCTCGGAGGAATCCAATCCTGCCTCAGCAACGATCAGCGATTCGGCCTCTTCCCCGACCTCGACCTCCTCCTCAATCGCCGTATCAACTCCAACCACCTCGCTAGCTACCTCTTCGGGCGGTGGAGGTAGGTCTTTCTCTGCGAGTATGGGCTCGTCATGAAAACCGCTGATCAGCTCGGTGATGCGCAGATCCTCACGCCCGATTCGCTCGTGCTCACGCAATAGCTCGGCAACCGTTTCGGGGCAGGCAAGAGCGGTAATGACCTGATTTAGGCCATCCTCGATACGCTTGGCGATCTCGATCTCACCCTCACGAGTAAGCAGCTCGACGCTGCCCATCTCACGCATGTACATGCGTACCGGATCCGTGGTCCGACCAAATTCACTGTCGACGGTAGCCAGTGCGGCTGCGGCTTCTTCGGCGGCATCGTCGTCCGGGGTTACCGGTGTCTCCGCCATAAGCAGGGCATCGGCGTCAGGGGCATCCTCGTGGACTGGAATGCCCATATCGTTGATCATGCCGATGATCTCTTCGATCTGCTCAGGATCGACGATCTCGTCGGGCAAATGGTCGTTGACCTCACGATAGGTCAGGAAGCCTTGCTCTTTCCCTTTTGCGATCAACAACTTCAACTGGGATTGCTGCTGCTCTTGGTTCATGCGGGAGATGTTCTCCGGGGTCCCGGGAAGTCAAAAACGCTACGAAGTCAAAACTCGGCATTATAGCGAATTAGTGCGCTACGTCTAATCGATACTTAACTTTTTTGTTCACAGCCCTCCCAAGAGAGAGGTAGTACGCCATTCCGGTAGCAACCACCTTATTTTAATTAAGATAAAGATTCGATGCTCATCGGGACAGAAGCACAAGGTAGACCTTGCTCGCCATATTTTGGTCTAATCCCTGGCAATACGTCGCTATCAACCCCCAGGCTTGATTGCAGCACCCGCTTTTTTTCGAGACAACAGTTGGTTCAATCGCATTCTTTCCGTGTCCGCTAGGCCCGCTAGGCCAGAGATGCGTGCTTTATCTACCAATCGGGTAGTTTCTTGCTCCAATGCCTGTTGTTCCAAGCGTTTTAGTACATCTTTGAGTTCGGTTGCCATCCCTTCCTCGGGCACGAGCGGCGTCCATTGGGCCAGTTGTGCCAAATGTTGTTCAGTTTCAGTCCCTCTCCAGTGCTCCAAGATCGCCGATGGTCGCAAATTTGGCTGGGTCTGGAGCAGGGTAATAACCTCGCCAAGTAGCTTAGCTCCAGGCACTTCATACCCCGCATAACGGGCCGGGTCATCGACCAGTTCGGCCAGATCTGGGCGCATCAACAACAACCCCAACGCAGCACGTACCGGAGAGGGGCGTCCCGCTCGCTCCCCTGTTGGCGCTGGTGTTTTGCTGTGCGTTACTGTCTTGGGTTGAACAAGTTTAGACAATGCATCAGGGGTTATTCGGGTAAGTTCTGCAAGTTCTCGGATCAGAAAGGTACGATAAATACCCGCAGACATTTTAGCCATGAACGGACGAACTAACTCCACCACTCGTGCTTGACGGTCCGTTCTTTCGGTGTCGACCTGTGCCCTGACTACCTCCAGCAGATATTGAATGATGGGTGTTGCCTGACGAAGTCGCGTGCTAAAGGCCTCGAGGCCTTCTACTCGTACCAAAGTGTCTGGATCTTCCCCCTCTGGTAGCAGTAGGAAGCGAACGTCGCGTTGGTCGTGCAGCTCAGGCAGGCTTGCCTCCAAGGCTCGCCACGCTGCGGCCCGGCCGGCACGGTCACCGTCAAAACAAAATACCAACTGGGGAGTGATGCGAAATAGCCGTTTGAGGTGTTCGGCGGTGGTGGCGGTGCCCAGAGTCGCGACCGTGTGAGGGATACCGTACTGCGCCAAGGCCACGACATCCAGGTAACCCTCGACGATCAGCACGTATTCAGGGGAACGACCACGTTCGGCGGCCTGGCGCAGGCCATAAAGTTCGTGCCGCTTTTGAAAGAGGAGCGTTTCAGGGGAATTCAGATACTTGGGCGTATCATTGCCAAGAGTGCGCCCGCCAAAGCCTAGGATACGTCCGCGTCGATCCTCTATGGGGAACATAATACGGTCACGAAAGCGGTCGTAGACCCGGTTGGTGCCTTCCTGCTGGATCAACATTCCCGTATCCATCAGTGGTTGACGCGCGTTTTCTCCACCCAATTTGCGCAACAAGTTGTCCCAGCCGGGAGGGGCATAGCCAATGCGAAAGCGTTCAATGACCTCGGCATTTAGTCCCCGCTGCTCCTCCAGGTAGGCGCGGGCGGCCTTCCTCTGAGGATGCTCGGCCAGTGCCCACTGGTAATAGCGGGTAGCCTCTTCCAACCAGTCGTAGAGGTCGCGTCGTGAGTTGGTTTTTCCGCCGCCACTTCCTTTCTCGCGAGGTACGGTTAAACCCATACCGCGCGCCAACTCCTCTACCGCTTCGGGAAATTCGAGGTGTTCGTAGTCCATCAAAAAGCTAATGGCCGTACCGTGAACGCCACAACCAAAGCAATAATAGAATTGTTTATCTGGATTTACGCTGAAGGAGGGTGTCTTTTCATTGTGAAATGGACAGCGAGCAGTATAGCTGCGCCCGGCCTTTTTGAGTGGCACTCGTGAATCAATGACTTCAACAATGTCTACCCGGCTGATCAGTTCATCAATGAAGGTCTGAGGAATGTGTCCGAAAGCCATGGTTATATTTTATCAGAGAAGAATCTAATTGTTGTTATCAGAAATGATAAATCTGTGGCAAACTAATCCTGTTTTTTTTATTTTTCCAATACATTATCGACCCACCTAGTAGCGCTTCTTGGTCTCGTCCTTTTTTGGCGATGCGTGGGAAGAGCGTGAATCTTGATGACGGCCTGATTGACGGCCAGCAGGACGAGATTTCGCTACCTGTTCAGAATTTGATGCGTCGCTTATCCCCACGAGTTTCAATAGGGCTTCCACCACTTCCTGCGTCGCTTCTTCCCAGCGTCCTCGGCGTAGACCTCGTGGTAGGGCTATTGGTCCGAATCGCACACGAATCAGTCGGCTCACCTGGACGCCCTGTGATTCCCACAGGCGGCGTACCTCTCGGTTACGTCCCTCTTTGAGTACCCCATGGTACCAATGATTCGCCCCCTCGCCCCCCGCGTCGGTTAGACGTTCAAAACGGGCCGGCCCATCCTCCAGATCTACCCCAGCACACAGAGTTTTGAGCATATCTTCGCTTACCGGACCCAAGATACGCATTGCATACTCCCGTTCCAATTCACGGGCAGGGTGCATGAGGCGATGCGCCAATTCTCCATCGGTAGTGAGGATGATCAATCCACTGGTATTGAAATCCAGACGTCCTATAGTTACCCATCGGCTGTTGCGTACCAGAGGTAAGTGATCGAATAGGGTCGGACGACCTTGAGGATCTTTTCTGGTGCAAACCTCTCCCTCCGGTTTGTGGTAGAGCAACACCCGTCGACGGGCAGAATGTGCGCGTAGTGGTACCGGTTGACCATCAATGCGGATGTGTTCCCGCCCGGTCACTCGTTGGCCGAGGGTAGCCCGTACCCCATCCACGGAGATTCTGCCCGCCTCAATCCATGTTTCAACCTCTCGCCGTGAGCCAACACCCGCTCGCGCTAACACCTTGTGCAGTTTCTCGTCGTTCATAGTGACCTAATCTGAATAACAGAATGTTAAAATCTAAAGTGGTTGTCATTCTGATGGTGTGCCGATTCTGTTACTTAACCCAAGTTACTACCTATGCGGCGAGAAACGAAAAAACCCCTCTCCCGGCCCTCTCCCGGAGGGAGAGGGGAGAAAAACGCGCTAGGTAGCAACTTGGGTTACTTATTATTAAGTTAAATGGCAGCATCGAATTTTCAACGATTCACAAACAATTCAACTACGATACCATGTATTTTTCCAATATTGAGAGAGAAATTGTTTTCGAGTAAGCCGTTTGATTCTGGTGCGTAACGACAAGCTAACCGGTGTGCGCTGAAAACCCAAACCATTCAAAACTAGCCCTAAAGCACACGTCCGCCTGAACGACTTGACATGACCCGAAACCATATCAATTTATGCTTACCTTTCAACGAGGTAGAGCAAAACATTCCGTATTTCATCATGGAATCCTATCTGCATTGGAGGTAACTCCTCTGTGCGACGCTGTAACCCTTGCGTCGGGCATTATAACGGTCACGAGGACAAATCGCGAGGGGAGTTCAAATTTTCCAATTTGGACGCGGTGAAACGGTTGAAGCAAAAGGGGTATCGAGCTGCATCGTTACGTCGGATATATATCCCGAAGAAAAACAGAAGGAAACGTTTGTCAGGCATTCCTGCGATGTTCAACCGCGCCCAGCAAGCCCTACACTGTACGATCTGTTGACCGCCACGTAGCGGCATAATGAACCTAGCCGTAGGTTTAATCCACGGTTGAATGCTTTACATCAAAGCCAATAAATCATCTGGTCGATAGAAAAATTCTAAAGTTCCTTCACCCAGTTGGGGAAGCCGTGGAAAGCGTAAACCCAACAAGGAACTTTTACGGAACTTGATAATGGGACCAGCATTAGGTCCCAACAATAACCCAGCGACAACACTAAGGTCGGGCTCATGACCGACCAGCATTATCATTTCACGATGACTAAAGGTGGCGAGCAGCTCTAATACCGCTGTGGGAGAATAACCTGCCCCGAGGATATCATTGAATTCCAGGTTATCCTTGCGACCCAATACTGTGGCGGTAATCTCCGCAGTCTGGCGCGCCCGTAAACGAAGACTGCTCACAATTCGATCGGGGCGTAACCCCATGGTATAAATAGCCTTGGCTATCTTACGCTGACGCTTGATCCCTAGCTCCGAGAGAGGACGCAGATCATCATCGGGATAACGCTCCACATCGGATTTCTCCGCCTGGGCATGACGCAGTAGTATCAGATCCATAATCTCCTCATATCTTTTGTGAATAGCCAATTTGGACTACTAGTTACCACGGGTAACTGAATTTTCTAATTCCGTTGCCCGATAGTCTTCGACAACAGAAAAGATTAAAGTTGTTTTGATTCTGCATCGTGCAAATCATTGATACGACTTCTATTTAACCCAAGTTGCCACCTACGGTCTCAAGCCATAATTCTTTCCAGACAAGTAGTTTTTT
>CAUYTY010000041.1 GCA_963575655.1 Gammaproteobacteria bacterium
CGCAGACAAGTAAGCGGGAAAGTTGTCGAAGTTGCTCAAGTCCCTGCAGGTTGGGTGGCGGTGAGGTTAAGGTACGGCCACCATTCCAGCCATTACAAGCGCATCATCATAACGCCCTCTATCTCGTGGTGGCGGTGGTTATGGTTTTGATGACGTTTATTGTCGCGCTCCAACCGTTATACCTATCAGAGGTTTTGGGGTTAGCGTACAATAATGCCGGGTTTGTCAATGCCAACATCCAAGTAATTTCCGAGGTGCTGGATCTGCTCTTGGTCGGGTATTTGGGTTATCTCTCTGATCGGATAGGACGAGTTTCTTTGTTGGTCTATGGATTTTTATTTACCGGGGTGATGGCGTTGTTTGCCCCCTTCGATAAAGAGATCTCTTTGGCCTTGGGGCTTAGTGCATTACTGGTGTTTTATGTAATCCGTATTTTGATGTCTCTGGGTACGACTTTAATCTGGCCGCAGATGGTGACGCTCGCGGGAGATTATAGTAATCCCAACGAACCAAGTAAGCTGGTAGTTAATGTTGGATTCATGATGGCATTTGGCGTAAGTCTGGTCTACGCAGTTTTCATGCAGCTCCCAAACTACCTCGACCTGAAATATATCATGGTATTAATCGCAGCTATTGCCTTTTCAGGGGCATGGCTGGCGCGAAATTTGTTGGTAGATGCACCACTGGTTAGCGAGAGACCACAGAAGTCTCCACTACGGGTTACCTTAGGCATGGTAAGAAAGGAACGGACCCTTTCCCTAAGTCTGATGGCGGCGTTTACCTCGCGCAACGATATGGTGGTGGTCGGGCTGTTCCTGATGACCTGGTTCATCTATTTTGCCGACCTACTTCCAGGGACCAGTCACATCCAGGCCGCGTCACAAGGGGGGATTGTGATCGGTTTTATGGGGGGGGTAGTGTTACTCTCCATTCCGCTCTGGGGAAAGGCTATTGAGCGCCTAGGCGCGGTAATGGCAATGGCCGTTGCCTTACTCTTGACCGGGTGTGGTTTCGCAACCTTGGGGCTAATCCTCAACCCATTCGGCTGGTGGATCTTGGCGCCGCTGGCGCTGGTAGGAATAGGACAATCGGGGAGTCTCTTAACCTCGCAGATTGTGGTCCTGGATAAGGCCCCTCAAGAGATTCGGGGTACGGTGCTAGGAGTTTTTAATACCGTGGGTTGTATCGGCGTCATTTTTTTCTTGCAGGCGGGGGGATTCCTCTTCGACTGGGTCGGACCCACCGCGCCCTTTACGCTCGTGGGGGTTGCCAACCTGTTAACCTTTGGCTATACGCTATTGGTGATGAGCAAAGAAAAGACCAACGGGACCCATAGCGAAGTTGTCCCCGACGCTATCGATAGTGAGTATTAAATCTTGTGACGGGAATTTGCTTCCCGTCCTAAAACATGCCTGAGAAATGGGAGGGTTGGGTGTCTACGATCATATTTGGTTTAGTCTGTTTGTCGTTGGGATTATGGGGCATCACTGCATGGTGGTGGTCGCTGGTGGAGGTTCTGCGCGGATTAGTGCCGCTTCTCGCGGTTATTCTGGGGTTGGTGGCGTTGGGTGCGGGGGTTACCAAGATGAACAAGGCCGCCCCTGATGAACCAATGGATCCCGACATGACAGACAATTCTTCACCTACTGACGAGTGATTGCTATGTTTTTCAAGCGGAGTGAGTGCGGTTTAGAAATGCGTAAGTACCTATATTGGATTGGTCTACTGGCCTTCATTACGCTAGCGGGCAGTTATTGGTACCTGAACCATTTCCTAGATGAAATAGGCTTTGATGCATCAGACTATCGGGCCTCTTCATCGTCGCCTGGGGTTGCAGTTTCCAAAGGGGTCGATCCGTCACTCGCTCAGCCAGGGGTAGTTGCCGCGCCTGTTGCATGGCCGACCGGGATCATGAATCCGCCGCTGATGGGGGGAGAGATTTCTTTCGCAACGGTGGCGCGCGATATCATGCCCGCAGTGGTCAATGTCTCGACCCAGAATAATACGGTTGCCGGCGCCCGGCAGAACTTCAACCCAGCGAACCAAGTGCCCGCTGCGGATGGGACGATGAAGTTTGCAAATCCCTTTTCGGGAGTGGCCTGGGAAAGTATTGGGTCTGGGGTGATTGTAACGGCCGATGGTTATATCGTCTCCAATTACCATGTGGTAGAAAATTCTCGAAACGTCTTTGTTACGGTATTCGGCCCGACGGGTAATCAACGTTATCCCGCCGAGGTGGTCCAACCAGACGCCGCACGGGATCTGGTATTGTTAAAGATCAAGGCAACCCAGTCTTTACCAGTGGCCCCCCTCGGTAATAGCGATGAACTCATGGTGGGTGAGCCCGTCATTACCGTAGGCTGTCCCTTTGGACTCGACCAAACGGTAAGTAAAGGGATCGTGTCGGGTCTGCGTAAGATGGTCACGATTGAAGGGGTCGTCCACGACAATCTGATCCAGACCGATGCGGCGATCAATCAGGGTAATTCTGGTGGGCCGTTGGTATCCGCCAATGGGCAGGTGGTAGGTATTAACACCGCCATCTATTCCCCTACTCAGGCATTTTCTGGCGTGGGCTTTGCAGTACCGGCGAATGCAGTACGTGACTTTCTGGGCGAGGTAATTTTGCTGCCCGATGGGGCCAATTCTCCGTTGGCGTCGCTTCCGGTAGCGGTGCGTAGATTACCGCCTCCTATCCCGCCTAATTCAATTGCCCCCCATGCGGATCGCGGGGTCTGCGAAAATTGCCACCAGATCATCAGAACCGGCCAATTGGCGGCTCAATACGCCCAACCCGGTATGGTGGGTGCGGCGGGTCGCAATGTTGCCTTGCCTGCCTCTGAGAATCCACTAGGCGCCACTCTGAAACCCGTGGATCCCTATTTGATCCAACGCTTCCGGCCGCCCTTCGACGGGGGGGTATTTGTGATGCGGGTCGATCCGGGTTCACCATCGGCCCAAGGTGGATTACAGGATGGAGATCTCATCTTCAAGCTGAATGGGCGTTGGGTACGTACCCCCGAGGAACTCCAGACCCAATTGGCGGGGATATCTGCCGGGGCTCAGGTTCGGCTTGGGGTAATGCGTAATCGCGAACGTCGCGAGATATCCGTCACCCTGGCGGCCGCCTCTGCACCCAATATGGCTCAACCAGTGGCCGGACCTGGCCCCGGATACGCTTTTGGCGGGCCAGGATGCGCTCGTCAACCTGGTGGCTATCCTTGCCCCTCTCTAACAATGCAACCGGCTGCCGCGCTGGTTCCTGTGGTAAATCCTGTCGTAACTCCTGATGTGGGGAATCTAGCAAATGCGCCGATTCCTCCTAAGCAAACCGCCACGCCTCCGGCCCCGGTTAAGACCGAGTTCGAATGGCAAGGTATGGAATTACAGCCCATCACTGCGGCCATGGTCATTAAGGATCCCGCCCTGAAGAGTAAAACAGGGGCACTGGTTCAAGAGACCGACCCCGGTTTAGCGGCTGATAAGGCAGGACTCAAGGCCAACGATGTAATTATCGCCATTAATAGTCTACCGGTCTCCTCGAATGCGGATCTTGATAAGGCCATCATGGCCACAAATCAGGCCAGTACCATCCTGCTGGATGTCGATCGGGGTGGCCAACGTCTGTTGGTTACTTTGAAGTAGTTTTATCAAGTATCTCCATGCCGCAAGGCGTTGCGCACAGCTACGAGAAAACGCGAAATGAACGAAGATAACAAATCAGCATCTGACAATCTTTCCACTGATGGAAATGAACCGGTCAAAAACAATCCTCTATCCCCCAAATGGTACGCCCCGAAAAGTGCGGAACCGGCACCGGATATCAGCAAGGTAGAAACCGTGGCGGTGGAAACTACAGTCACTTCCCCACCCCCTAGTACTCCGGAGGAAGTAGTGGCGCCGGCTGCGGTTGAAACCCCGGTTGAACCTCAACCCGAGGCAAAAGAACCAGAGGCCGTTTCTCCGCCCGCAGAACCTGCGGCGGTGGTTGAGGAAGTAAAAGAGGCCGCGCCAGTGGTCACTCCACCCGCGAAACCAGTGGCTGAGGATGGGCAGCTCCTGAAGACCATGAGCGATATTGCCTCGAAAGCTATCGAAAAGGGCAAGTCATCGCTTTCAAGATTTGAACATCGTTCCTTCTCGAAAAAGCAGGAGAACGTAACGGTGGCCACGACTGGTGCTGATAAGGTATCTCCTCCCCCGTTGAGAGAATCTTTTGTGACAACCGCTGAAAAGGAGCAACGCCTTAAAGATATTCGCGAAGCGGCGGCCCAGAAGATCGAAAGAAACAAGGCGGCGCGTATTCCGTCATTTGGCGTAACGGCTCCACCCGTGGATGAAAAGAAACCGGAAGAGGTAGCAGTGAGAAGCGCCGTTGTCCCCCTGAGCTCTTCGCCGGTAGAAGTTGTAGTGGCAGAGCTAGTAGCACCAGAGGCGGCAGTGGTAACAGTCGTGTCCGAGGTAATTCCACCCGAGACCGCCGCCGCACCTGCGGAAATAGCCTCCGCCAATCTCGATGTATTAGTACCACCCCCACCCCGTTTGGTGGTTGCTTCTTCGCACAGTAAACCGGAGATTCGTTCCGCCGCCCAGGCCCGTATCAATGAAGCCTATCTAAGGAAGCTCAAAGGAGAAGATCCCGAAGAAGCAGCATCAGCGCCAGAACCGAAAAGTCCAGCCGCGTCCGTAGCGGACAAGCCTAATGAGGATGGTCTACGGGAAATCTCCGTTGAAGATTTAGGTACCGGTATCTTTAATGCCCTTGGTGATATGGTCGGTGGAGTGGTTCACCTCACCCGTGTACTGGGCGGTGGCATCAAAAATGTAGTTGTCGCTAATCCCCTTTCTTCCCAAGAATGCGTATCGGGAACGGCACGCATGGCCCAAGGCGTACGAGAGATGGTAACCGGCGTTAAGGAAATTGCAAAAGGTGGCGGCAGTATTGTCATCGGCACCGTTGGCGCAATTACTACGCCGGTCATTGGCGTGATTAACTCCATCAAGTCTTCGGGTAAGTCCGAACCAAGCGATACCTAGAGATCGCGGTTTTTGATGTTACGTCCTCCAGTGTAAAACGGGGTTATACATGAGTAACGTAGATAAGATCGAACAGCCATTGTTGCTTGGGATCGATCTGGGGACTTCTCGCACTAGGATAATGTCTAACCGAGGGGTTAGTGCCGATATCTTTTCGGTCGTTGGTTATCCCAAAGACATTATTGGCGTGAAATTGATGAAGCATTCCTACCTCATCGGCGAAGAGGCCCTGAGGAGGCAATCCTATCTGGATATCCAGTATCCGTTGGAGGATGGAGTCATCAAAGAGGCCAATGATCAGGCCGCCGATGCAGCTCGGTTATTAATTAAACACGCGATTAGCCTGGCCAATCCACAGCCCGATGATAAAATCTACGGGGTATTGGGGGTTCCGGCACGGGCATCGATGTTTAATAAGGCCCAGTTGTTGCGAATTACTCAAGAGCTGTTCGATTTCTCGATGGTAGTCTCGGAGCCGTTCATGGTCGCCTATGCAATTGGTGCGTTGAACAATTCCATCATCATTGATATTGGTGGTGGGACCACCGATATTTGTGCCATGCGTGGCACAATTCCCACAGGAGAGGAACAAGTCACTATCCCGAAAGCGGGAAAATATATCGACGTGGTTCTGGAAAACCTGATCCGAGAAAATCATCCAGAGGTGCAGATAACTCCCAACCTGGCACGTAAGATCAAAGAGCAACACTCCTTCGTTGGTGAAATGCAAGATGAGAAACTGGTCAACGTGCGGATTGGTGGAAAACCAGCGGTGGTCAATCTCACCAAAGAGATTAAGACCGCCTGCGAAACCATCATTGCGGAGATTGTCGAGAATCTGCAAAGCCTAATTATGATTTTTGACCCAGAAGGTCAGGAAGAGGCGCTCCAGAATATTTATCTGACCGGTGGCGGTTCTCGTATTGTCGGTCTGGGTGAAGTCATTGCCGACCACATGAAGGAATATGGCGATGTTGCTGTGCGACACGTTGCTGATCCAGATTTTTGTGGTGTATCCGGTGCCTTGAAACTGGCCATGGAACTGCCTCCCCAGTACTGGGAACAAGTCGGTCAGGTCATTAATAAAGTAACCAAATAATCCAACTTCTTCCACCTTTAACCTACCCACCAATTAATCGAGGTGTCTTCATGAGCGTAATTAAAACGGTTCAAGCCAAGTCTGGCCTGACCTCCAAAATGTTGGCATGTATGAGTTACCTAGGGATCCTCGCGTTGGTCCCGTTGGTCCTGAATCGTGACGATGACTACATCAGCTTTCACGCCCGCCAAGGGGTTGTGATCTGGATGTGGGAGGTTCTGGCGATTTATGCCTTGATCGTACCCGGTGGGCGTCTCTTCTTTAGCGTCTCCAGCTTCCTGTGCTTCGCCTTGTCAGTAATTGGACTGAGTTCGGTTCTGTTGGGGAGGGCCTGGAAACTTCCCATCATTGGCAATTGGGCAGAATCCATCTAAAGCATTGACATGCCGACTCCGCATCGAGAATCATCACCCATCAAGAGGATCATGGCGAAGCCATATACCTCGCTAATGGGCGCCATGTTGATGCTGATTTTTACCTCGCAGAATATGCACGAGGTAGAGATACGCCTGATCTTTGGATCACAATTCACGATGCCGTTAATTGTGATCATTGTGGGGGCGTTTGTCGGTGGTTTTATCGTAGCCACGATTGTGCATAAGAGTCGAAATCGTGTACCGAACCGCCAAGACTCCCCAGGCTAAGGCCGTGGGTTTCTCGCGAGCATTTGGTGAGTAGCGAGATCCAATTAATGAACTATCCCAAGTGCATTGGGTGCTATCACGCGGTGGGTTGGATTGGCCTCGGCGCCAATCTGGCTATTTCGATCCTAAAGGTCGTGGTGGGGGTTGTTTCTGGTTCCCACGCGCTCGTGGTGGATGCGTTGTATTCGGGCAAGGACGTAGTTACCTCATTTTTGATCATTCTGGGACTGAGATTCACCAAGCAGCCGGTGGACGAAGAACATCAATTCGGACACGGTAAGGCTGAATTCCTGTTCTCGGTGATTATTGGCCTTGTGCTGATAGCGATTACAGCATTGGTGTTGTACCTTGAGGCGGGCAAGCTGATCCAAGGGAGGCATCAGCCACCACACATGATCGCCCTGTGGACGGCCATTTTTGCGGCGGGGG
>CAUYTY010000042.1 GCA_963575655.1 Gammaproteobacteria bacterium
GGACTAAGGCTGGTCAATCTCGGGCTTGCTTTCACAAGCCTCGGGCTTTAGCCCGAGGTGATTGACATACTTTCTTTCTGCTTGTTTTACTACTCAGTTTACTAGTGGCACAACTCACACCGAAATGTTTACTCACTTTGGGGAAAAGTAGTAGGGGTTATGCGAAACGCAAAACTTGACTCCATGACCCTAGGAAGCCATTGCCGGAAAACGTGCCGCATAACGAGCAATCCATTCTTGAGCGGCTTCATCCCCATTCAGATTTCTTCCTTCGGTACGCAAAACCTTTAGGCGGTATTGCTCAATGTGGCAGACTTGTTCCACCATACGCGCTCGGAAGACATCTTCTGGGATATTGAAACGAATACCTACGTCGTAATCATGTTCACGGTGGCGGCACCAGACAACGGATCCTTCTGTTTCGAAGGGGGGGTCCACACAGGGGACGCGAATTCGTACCCTGGTACCGGGGGGGAGGTATTCATCGCTACGACAACACAACCCACCTACGCTTACGTTCTGCAGGCGTGGACCCGGTGGAGCACCCTGCGCCAGTTCCAATTCAATGGGCATATCCATCGGGTGGCGGATATAGGCCCGCCCTGTGGACTCTCGGTATACCGTCATACTCCAACTCCAAATCATATAGACGTTATCGGAAACTCTTCCCTGTCTGCAGAGGTAACCGTTTACTCCCTCTCCGGCGGGAGGGGGTAAACGGTAATCTTTGGAGAGTCAATGAATTACGTTTATTTGCTGGAAGTTTCCGATATTTGTTCAAGAATCAATCACTCGATACGGATATCCCATCTGTCACCAGACAGGAAATAACTGTCGGTCATTTTAATACCGTGTCGAAATCCTCCCGCGCCAGCAATAATTGGATACCACGTCGAGTCTGCGGGTTAATGACTACGGGTTGTGAAATAAGTGGGCGGATACGCGGCCCCTCTTCTCCAGTGTTTTGCACCCCGGCAAGCATCACAAACACCAATAGTGCGTCCTGCGTCGCTTTAAGGACGGTTGATTCCTGTCGAGAGAGGGGTAATTCGTAGTTCAGGCCTAGCCAAGATGGATCTACCATGGAGAAAACCGCCTCCGGGTCATCCAAAGACTGTAGGTAGTGGATAATGGGACGCTCACCCTCCTCATGAAACAGCTTGAAGCGATGGCAAGACTCAAATCCCGGCAATCCCTCAGGGAAAAAGAGAATAGTCTGAGGGTCCACCTCTTGGGTACCAAAGTAACGAGTCTTGATCAGCATGGTGGGTTAGCTGCTATGAGGGGGCTCGAAGTATGTCACGGCATGGCATATCTTATACCGTGACCTTCTACTTGCGGCAAGGTGGCGAAGGGTCGGTCACCAGAGCGTTTTCTATTTTGTATAAATTACATACAAATCAACATGATAGCCACTCTGTCCGGCTTGTTCTCCCGATCCAGCACGGTTACACTAAACACCTAACGTCATCGTGACCTAGAAAGAAACCATTCGAAACTACCATGTTCGTCATCATTGGTTATGTCATCGTCATCGGTGTAATCATCGGCGGTTTTATCATGGCCGGTGGCCATGTAGGGATATTGTATCAACCGATTGAGATGCTCATTATTTTCGGCGCAGCCGGTGGTGCTTTTCTCGCTGGCAACAGCATGAAAACCATCGGCGCCGTAGCCGGAGCCCTAGGGGCTGCCATGAAGGGTTCTAAGTACAACAAAGAGTTGTATCTAGAATTGATGGCTCTGCTCTACGCAATTTTTGTTAAGGTGCGTAAATCGGGATTGTTAGCCATTGAAGAGGATGTGGATAACCCCCACAACAGCGCCCTGTTTCAAGCAGCCCCCAAGATCCTTGCCGACCACCATGCCGTGGATTTCATCACGGACTACCTACGTCTTATGTCCGGCGGCAACCTGGATGTAAATCAGCTTGATAATCTTATGGAATCGGATATCGACACTCACCACCACGAGCTGGAGATCCCTATCCATGCCTTACGAGGCTTGGGGGATGGAATGCCCGCTTTCGGTATCGTGGCTGCGGTGATGGGGGTGGTTCACACCATGCAGTCCGTGGGTATTCCCCCCGCAGAACTCGGTAAGCTTATTGCTGCGGCGCTAGTGGGTACCTTTCTAGGAATTCTGATCGCCTATGGGTTCGTTAGTCCTTTGGTGTCTCTATTGGAGAGTCAGGCGGGGGAATCTACCAAGTTCTACCAAGCTATTCGCATGGGGTTAGTTGCCTATCTTAATGATTGTGCCCCACCGGTGGCGGTCGAATTCTCACGCAAGGTTTTGTATTCCACAGAGCGTCCAAGCTTTAAGGATTTAGAGGCTCATCTCAAGGGAAGCAAGGGCTAACGACATGATTGATGTCACTCCACGCTGTGTCCTGATACGGACCTGAAATCATGGCCGACGAACGCCCAATTATTATCAAAAGGGTCAAAAAGATCGCTGCCGGTAGTCATGGTGGTGCGTGGAAGCTCGCCTATGCCGATTTCGTGACCGCAATGATGGCCTTTTTTCTGCTCATGTGGTTGTTGGGTTCGACGACTGAAGGAGATAAAAAGGGTATTGCAGACTTCTTTCAAAACCCCTTTAAACCGTCGCTCAGTGGCGGTCGAGGGTCTGGTGACGCCACCAGTGTCATCGATGGCGGAGGCGACGATCTGACGCGTAGTACTGGCCAGGTGAAAAAAACCAATAAGGGAACGCAAGAGCTGATTACCGTTACCGCCGAAGAAACGGAAGGTAATAAAAATATTCGAAAGAGCGGACTTGCAGAGGAACCAACGGATGATTTGAAAGAAGCCGCCAACCCAGCCAGCGCGGAGACTGAGGCCGATCTGACGGCGCAAGAGGTGATTACTCTTCAAAGGGCCAAAGATAAATTACAGGACATGATTAATCGAAGCGAAATTCTACATCCATACAGCGATCAATTTCAGATCGATATCACTACAGAAGGGTTACGCATCCAAATAGTAGATGAAGAAAAACGCCCAATGTTCGATATCGGTTCGGTCCGTATGGAGACCTATGCGACGGAAATCATGCGCCAGATTGCTCCGGTGATTGATCAACTTCCCAATCGTATAACCATTACTGGTCATACCGATGGTCGTCCCTATGGTGGGGCAGGGCGTGGCTACAGCAATTGGGAATTATCCGCCGATCGCGCCAACGCAGCACGGCGTGCCCTGGTGATTGGAGGCATTAAGGAGAATAAATTTATGCGGGTAGTGGGGCTCGCCGATAGTATTCCGTTAGACCCCAACGACGTTTTGAATCCCATCAATCGGCGAATCTCAATTATTGTCATGAAGCGCATCATCGAACAACAATTGCGAGAAAGCAGTGGTCCCGTCATTGAAGTGGGTAAGGGGGCAGCCCCGCCTTCGCCGAATACCCCGGTCTTGTTTCCTCCCGTAGTACCGCCACCAGCACCGCCACCGGTACGATCGATAACCCAACCAGTTCGGCCAGGCCAGTCATCCACCCAGCCTGCACCATCCGCAAGACCCGTACCACCTTCGGTGCTGCCGATCGCGCCGCCTATCCAGCCGATACCTCAACCCATCAAATCGCCAGTGGGTCAGGTTGTTCAACCGCCCCTGCCCTCGACCCGATCCGCCACGGTATTGCCTGCAGGACGGACCGGGATCCGGTGAGTCATTCCGCACCGACCGTTTCAACACGAAGGTGGCGTAATGCCCTCCACCGTTGGCCGGCCGGTATTGCTCTATTGATCCAAATAGTTTTCCTATTGTTAGTCACGCTGCCCCTGGTGTTGGTTGTAATTCATGGAGGGGTAGCCGTGCGTCCTGTTGTAATTATTCTGCTCCAAGGGACCCTAGCCGCAGGGATTACGGCGTTATTGCCGATGCCCCGTTGGTGGATTCTGATCCAGGTCTTGTTCCCGTTTGCTGTAGTGGTAGGTCTGGCTGCACGATTGTCCCCACTGGTCTGGTTAGGGGCTTTTATGGTTGTTTGGTTTATCAACGGCAATGCTATCGGCGAACGAGTGCCATTGTATCTATCAGGACATTCCGCCTCCCAGGTCCTAGGTACTTTGCTACCCGTTGGTCCATTTCGGTTCGTAGATTTGGGTTGTGGTCCCGGTGGATTATTGGCACGACTCGCCGATACCCATCCCCAGGGCTATTTCGAGGGTGTAGAATCTGCGCTCCTACCATGGTTGATTGCACGATTACGTCTCGCACGACGTGGCAATTGTCGGGTACATTGGGGTAGTTTCTGGAGCCTGCCACTGGAAGAATACAATGTGGTCTATTGTTTTCTTTCTCCTGCCCCCATGGAACGCTTATGGACCAAGGTCTGTACCGAATTGCGACCGGGTTCATTGGTAGTGAGTAATACTTTTGCCGTACCCAATGCCCCAGATCCCGCTTCTATCCTAGAATTATCCGATTTGGCCGGTCCGTTGTATGTGTGGCGGATGTAGGTAACTTAAATTGCTACCTGCGATGTCTGAACCTTGATTTGCCCAATTACGGAACTTTCTTGATAGAGTCTAAACCAATCTAATCAAGAGAATCAATCAGGTGAATCAAGGTTCAGACAAAAAGGCTCAGCAAAGCTATGGTGAGTCGACATACAAAACCTACCAAAGAGGAGGTAGACTGATGCCGCGCCGTCGTTTCGTTGCACCCACACGTGAGCAGGTGGATCGGAAACGGTTTGATATGCCACCCTTTGCGGGTCTTGACAGTAAACTACATTGGTTTACAGATGATGTGTGGCCCAATGTAGAGGTGCTTAATAATTCTTTGGATGGCAAAACACACCCCATTAGTGGCACGAAGCTTACATTCGTTGAGCAAACAGCTACGCTCCTGCAAGATGGCCTGCATTACGAGGAACGTATTTTTGAACGAGGTCAGATTGCAACCCGCGCCCAAAATTGGCACGATCTTTTCAATGCAGCTGTGTGGTCGCATTTTATGGAACTCAAGACCTCGTTAAATACAGTACAAGTGCAGGATATCGCCCGCGTAGGTGGAAAAGCACGCACTCGACGACAAAGTGCTTTAACCCAGTTTGATGAAGCCGGTGTCATTGTGACGCTACGCGATTCGAATCTATTGGCGCTCTGGGATACGCACGACTGGCACGGCTTATTTTTTAGGGAAGCACAGGCGTGGCACGATGGACATATCCGTGTAAAAGTATTCGGACATGCATTGCTTGAACATGCCCTGTGGCCAAACATGTTACTGGTGGGCAAGGCTATCGTGATCATTGGCGACACAAAACAACCTTTGCAAATTCTGGCGGAAGCAATAGTCAATGGTCACGTACTGAACGATCCACAGACTTTGCGACCATTACCACTTTCAGGCATTCCCGGCTGGCATCCGCAAACCGAAACCGCATCGTTCTACCTCAATGCGCCTTGCTTTCAACCGCTCCGTGCGGGTAGGTGGTATCCGCCCGCCATCCAGTCATAATCTCATCATCAAACAGGTGGAAGTGCTGTTAGCGCTTTAATCATAGACAGACATGCATACGATGAAAGAAACATACTTAATGGAAAGATCGAACGTCAGCCATGGCCGCTAGTCTTGCCAATCATGTCTAGACAGTTCCTAAGTAGATTTCCTTTCCGGCTCCGCCAGTTAGAGCAATGTAAGACACCACCTTATTTTGGAGTCTGATCTTTTTCTGAGATACGAGCACCCCACTGGCGTGCTCGATTCAAGATCTCGTTGGTATCTACGGTAACGAGGATACGGTCACGTACTACCTGATGTCCGGCTACCCAGACATCCGTCACGGCGTTGCGAGAGGCGGCGTATACGAGTGCTGAAGCGGGGTGATAGACGGGTTCAGTGGCCACCCCAGAGAGATCTACTGCCACCAGGTCGGCGGCTTTACCCGGAACAATGGAACCAATCTCATCCGCCATCCCCAGGGCTTTGGCCCCGGCCAGAGTCGCCAGATACAGGGCCGCATGGGCGGGCAGGGCAGCAGCGTTACCGGACACTGCCTTGGCCAATAGGGCAGCGGTGCGCATCTCGCTGAACAGGTCCAGATCGTTGTTGCTGGCCGCACCATCGGTACCCAGAGCGACATTAATCCCCGCTGCTTGGAGGTTCTCTACGGGGCAAAAGCCGGAGGCAAGTTTGAGATTCGATTCTGGGCAATGAACCACATGAATCTTGGCTTTCGCGCAAGTGGCTATTTCATCCTCGGTGAGTTGCGTCATGTGTACCGCCAGCAGATGCGGCGAGAGCAATCCCAAACGGGCGAGGCGAGCCAACGGACGTTCACCGTGGGCAGCAACTGCCTGCTCTACCTCAGTGGCCGTTTCATGAAGATGGATGTGAATCGGTAGGTCTAGCCTTTCGGAGAGTGTTTGTACTTGTGCCAGAGGAGCATCGGAGACGGTATACGGGGCGTGAGGCGCCAGGGTGGTACGTATCAATGGGACATGACGTAGCCGCATGTGAACCTCAACGGCACGGGTAAGGTAATGGTCGGCATTGGTTGCCCAGGCGGTGGGAAAGTCGAGGACGATCAAGCCCACGCTCGCCCGGATTCCAACCGTCACCGCAGCCTCGGCGGCTTCCTCTGGGAAAAAGTACATATCGTTGAAGCAGGTAATACCGCTCGACAACATCTCAGCGGCGGCAAGCGCGGTCCCGTCGCGAACAAAATCGGGATCGACCCAGCGCGCCTCGGCGGGCCAGATGTGCTCAGTCAACCAAGTCATGAGGGGAAGATCATCGGATAGCCCGCGCAACAGGGTCATGGCCGCATGGGTATGGGCATTGACCAGTCCGGGTATCAATACATGACGATCGAGAGATCGAGAAGGAACCGCCGGGTAGCGTTGGATCGCCACCGAGGAAGGTAAGACATCCAGAATGCGGCCACCCTGAATTACCACGCTGTGGTAATCGAGGACCATACCCGCTGGGTCTACAGGGAGAACCCAACGGGCGTGGAGAAGAAGGATGTCTGTTTCTCGCATCTTCTAAAAACTAGTCCAGAAGATCCTAGAAGGAGCACCGGGAGTGCGACGCCCCCCAGTACGGTTGCGTAATGCAATAGAGCAGAGGACGCGAGGGCAATTTTGAAGCCGCTGCCATTGAGGTTCAGCCAGCCCGCCGTCCTTTGACGTTTCTGTAA
>CAUYTY010000043.1 GCA_963575655.1 Gammaproteobacteria bacterium
AACCGCCGCAAGCAATAAAGTCACGCTCACAAACCAGGGAACCATCCGATCGGCAAAATATTGGATTGGAATTTTGCTAGATTGTGCCTCCTCTACCAAATGAATAATACGTCCTAGGGCGGTATTCCTGAGGGTACCAATGACGCGAATGAGCAGTGCCCCGGAATGATTCATGCTACCCGCGCATACCGTATCACTGACCCCTTTGGGAACCGGGCGAGATTCACCAGTAAGCAGCGATTCATCTACCTCACTTCCCCCTTCCACGACCATTCCATCCACAGGAATCAGTGTTCCTGGTCGGACCAACACCAATTCGTCGGTCTTTATCGCATCTATTGAGACGATCGCTTCCTGCCCCTCCCGCAATACTGTGGCACCACGCGGTTGCAGATCGAGCACGCGCTGAGTCGAGGCCACGGCTTTGCGGCGCGAGGCGGATTCCAAAAAACGCCCGACGAGGATCACAAAGAGGAAGTTGACGACCGTATCAAAATAGACGCCATTTCCAGGGATCTGTAGGAAGGTCAGATAACTGGAGTAGGCATAAGTGGTCGAGGCACCAATAACAATGGGCAGATCCATCGTCGGATAAAATCTCCTCATTCCTTGCCAAGCGCCCTTAAAGAAAGGATAACCGGAGTAAAATAGGGTAGGAGTGGCTAGCCCAAAACCCACCCAGTAAAACAACTCACGAAACTCACTATGGGCCGCACCGCTATACAACGCAATCGAGGTCCACATCAGATTCATTGCCGCAAAACCTGCGAAGGCAATGCGATAGAGTAATGCGCGGTTTTGCCGTCTTAGCTGCCCTTCAGCAACCTCGGGATCGAAAGGTAACGCGGCATATCCAATCTCACTCAACCGCCGCATGACTTGAGAAAGTTGTAAGCGAGTATTATCCCAACGCAGCCGGAGACGCTTTCCTGAAAGATTAACATTGGCGGCAAGCACCCCTGGGACAGGTTCCAACGCATGCTCGATCAACCACACACAAGCCGGGCAGTGTATTCCTTCGACGATCAGGTTGATCTCACGGTGAGGACCCAGGTTATCAACAAACCTTTTTTGTACCTCATCCAAATCATAGAGCGCTACCTCCTCAGAGAACGGTATCGGAGGTGCGAGGGGAATACTGATGGCGTGTGCCTGTCGATAAAAACCTTCCAGGCCCGCATTATGAATGGTGGTACAAACTGCCCGACAACCGGAACAACAAAACATCCGCCGTGTACCGGCAATCATGCCTTGGCATGTTCCGAGATTTGACAAGGGTAGCCCGCAGTGGAAACAACCATCGCCCTGTTCATTGGGCACCATCGGCCCCTCCCACAACATAAACCCTTGGCTTTCGATAATCGCGGGACGACTTCCAATCCCGCCTATTGAACCAACACATTGATGCGTTGCGTGAAATCATTACGGTCCGAACCGTGTTCCACGTCCACGATTAGATCCCAGATGCCTTTGAGCGGTAGTGTGAAATCGCCACGATAATGACCCGGCGCAACTTCAGGGAGAACCACGGAAAAATCCGCACTGGCATCCGCCGGACGATAGGCAAGTAATTTTACCTTGGCGTTTTCAAGTGGCAAGCCATTGGCATCCATGATCTCTATTCCATAGGGTATGGTGCTATTGATCACCGGGCGAACCGATAATTCAGAGCGGATATCCCAATGGAGAGCGTTGCGTGCTGCGATCTTCTGCAAGACCTGCTGCTCATGGACACGGCCTTGCTCATAATAATCCTGCACCACCAGACCGGGATTGGATACAACAGCCATTACCATCATGAACACATTGACGAGTAATACACTGCCCAGCAGCGCGAGCCACCCCCATACCCATGGATTACATCTCCCATCAGGATTAGATTGAGAGACCTTGCCAAGGTTTCCGACAAACTTATGCAGCGGCGACATGGATATATTCCTAGCGTTACAACGCAGATGGCCGGATAAATACGGTTTGGTACTTGGCAACGATGGCATGCTGTTTAGTATCGACCAGTTTAATGAGTACAGGAATCGATTCCTGGGTTAATTTGGCAGACGGCATCCGTAGAAAAATCGTCTGGGTAAAAACTTTATACTCAGCGACCTGGAAAGGATTTTCAAACGCCATCATTTGCAATCCAACTGCACCCTCAATCTCGATACGGACTTCTGAGGTTTGGTTGGTCTTATTGAGAATCCTGATTTCGTATTTATTTTGTATCGTCCCATCGCTCAACAAAACATACAGCGGTTGGCGTTCATGCAAAACCGTAAGATCAATGGCCGCCAGGTGAGTGAGACCATAGAGAATACCGGTAAGCGCCAACATTATAATAGCCAGGTAGACCAATACCCGGGGCCGTCGGAACAATGAGATAGTTGGCGCACCCTCGATCTCGTCCAAGGAGGTGTAGCCTATCAAACCATGGGGCTTATTGACTTTGTCCATGACGAAATTACAGGCATCAATACACAAGGCACAGGTAATACACCCTTCTTGTTGGCCATTTCGAATGTCGATACCAGTCGGACAGACCGCTACACACAAATGGCAGTCAACACAATCTCCATATTTCTGGGAACTAGTCACAGCCCCTTTTTTGACGGCGCCTCGGGGTTCGCCGCGACGATAATCGTACGTAGGCAGTATCGTTTCGGTATCGTACATGACCCCTTGGATACGCGCGTAGGGACATAGCCAAAAGCAAACCTGCTCGCGCATAAACCCGGCAAGGATGTAACCTCCCGCAGTAAACAGACCAAGCGCCCCCCAAGCGATAGGAGTAGCCTGCAGGGTGAGATAGTTACGCCAAAGCTGAAAGGCATCCGTGAACCATGCGGTAAAACTGAGACCGGTCAAAGCAGCGATTAGTATCCACAGTGCGTGCTTGATGAACTTGATACGCAGTTTTGCCATCGTCCAGGGGGCTCGATCGAACTTATACCGCTTGGCAGGCGGCCCTTCTAGGCGATCCTCGATCCAGGTATAGACATCCGTCCATACTGTTTGAAAACAAAAATAGCCGCAATATACCCGTCCTGCAATGGAGGTGACTACCGCTAATAAGATCGCGAAAAAGAGCAGAACGAGGGATAGCATCCACACATCCTGCGGAAGAATGGTAATACCAAATAAATGAAACTGACGATCAGGGATATCCCACAATACCGCTTGGTGGCCGTTCCAGCGCAGATAGGGACCGAGAAAAAATACCAACCACACTGTACCCGTGATGTGTTTGATGCTTCGGTAATACCCCGGCATACGCTTCGCGTGGATAGTCTGCCCGCCCGTATTGACATGCCAATGCACCAAATCCTCATAGAGCGCAAGCTCACTCGGTAGATCTGTGTTTGGTACTACCTTTACGTTCTGCTGACCACCAAGGGTATCGCTCATACTATTTTCCCCCACCTAATTCGTGGACGAAGACAGCCAGCTTTTTAATATCCGATACGCTGAGGCGTTGTCCCCACGCCGGCATTTGCGCATAACGAGTCTCGGGATCATTCGTGAAATTGACCCCGTGAGCGATAATACGCTTGATATCCTCTTTCTCATGTGAGAAGCGCCAGATCTTATCCGTTAGATTTGCCGAACCCATCATCTGATTTCCCTTACCATCTGCACCATGGCAACCCACACAGCCCGCGCTTGTAAATAGGCGTTGACCTTCGGTATCGGCAGCTTGCGTACCTGCACTCCATTCCAGCACATACTGGGCGAGCCGCTCGATATCTTGTTGGGAGAGTTGTTGTGCAAACGCAAGCATAACCCCACCCCGTCCCACGGTAATGCTTTCTTGGATCTTGTCAATAGTGCCGCCATAGAGCCAATCATCATCCGCCAAAACTGGAAAACCGACATTACCTACACCATTGGCGCCATGACAACCAGCACAGTTATCACCAAATAGAACCTTGCCAGTGCGTTGGGCATAATCAGACAATTCCTTATCCTTTACGATATCCGCTGCGGACAGAGAAGCGATGCGCTTCTCATAAGGGAGACGTACCTCCTCGATCTCATGCAGATCAGCGCGGTATTCTTGCATTGAGGTCCATTGCAGGAAACCTTTAGTATGGCTGGATAGTAAGGGAATGCTGGGATAGGCCAGAAAATAGGCCAGGGTAAATATCCAGCTCGCGTGTAGACCCCACATCCACCATTTTGGAGGAGGATTGGTCAATTCACGTAGATTATTATCCCAAATGTGGCCAGTATTCGGTTCACCAGGGAAGGGGTTGCCCTGGGCGCCGTGTTGCTCACTCATAGTGTGCGCTCCTAGTTCGCACCATCGTCATCGGGCGGAAGATAGCGTTGCGCCTCAAGCCGCTGTTTGTTCGACGGATGCAGGACATAGATATAGAGGACGATCATCACCACAAATACAGCAATCGTGATGATCAAGCCAAGCCAATCGTGCAGCGTTAACGCCGCCCAGTCGGTATAGAAATAGTCATGTAGACGATTATTGCTATTCACGGTAATTCACACTGTCATCCAGCTTCGCCATCGTTCCCAATACCTGGAGATAGGCAACGATGGCATCCAACTCGGTTTTTCCCTTTACCTCATAGGCAGCTCCCTGAATGTCCGCATCGGTGTAAGGAACCCCAACTAGGCGCATTGCCTTCATAGTAGCAGTGGCGGTATCTTCCACTAACGGTGCCTTCTGGAGCCACGGATAATTGGGCATCACTGATTCCGGTACCATTGAGCGAGGTGCGATAAGATGTTTGATATGCCACTCGTTGGAATATTTATTGCCGACCCGTGCCAGGTCGGGACCGGTACGCTTGGAACCCCATTGGAAGGGATGGTCGTACATCGATTCCGAGGCCAAGGAATAATGACCGTAGCGATCTTTCTCATCACGGAAAGGTCGAATCATCTGGGAATGACACAAATAGCAACCTTCTCGGATAAATACGGCACGTCCCATGAGTTCCATGGCAGTATAGGGGCGGACGCCATCTCCTGGTTTCCAGTCCGCCAGTGCCTGACCGGGTTTACGCTGCCAAACGATCTCCGGATACTTGTGATGTTCCACGGTATCAGTGAGATAGAATAGCGGTACGATTTCGACCAAACCGCCGATTGACAGTAATACCATTATCATCAACAACAGCCCGATACTACTCCGTTCGAGCTTGCTCTGAAGGGTATCTGAGTGGGTCTGCTCAACCATTATGGTTTCTCCATTGCTCTCAAACATAGCTCGGAGTAACGACTTGCGACTTGCGGACGCCAGTCTCGTAATCGACTTGGCGATTCACCGCATGACGAATAGTCATCACCGTGTTGTATAACATCACAACGGTACTAGAGGCATAGATTAATCCCCCGATCATCCGCATGACATAGTAGGGATGCATAGCAGCTACGGACTCGAAAAAGGTATAGGACAGACTTCCGAATTCGTTATAGTTCCGCCACATCAGCCCCTGCATAATTCCGGATACCCACATTGCCGTAATGTAGACGACTGTCCCGATAGTGGCCATCCAGAAATGAAGCCCCATCAACTTTTTGGAATATATCTCGGTTTTCCACAAACGCATGACCAAGTGATACAGTGCCCCCATCGCGACCATCCCGACCCAACCCAATGCACCGGAATGCACATGACCAATCGTCCAATCGGTGTAGTGCGACAATGCGTTAACCGTTTTTGTCGACATCACTGGGCCTTCAAAGGTAGACATTGCATAAAAGGCAAGAGAAACAATTAGGAATCGCAGCACATAGTCGGTACGCAACTTATCCCATGCCCCACTCAAAGTCATCATGCCGTTGATGGCGCCGCCCCACGACGGGATAATCATCGCCATAGAGATCGCCGCCCCCAGTGAGCCCGTCCAATCTGGCAACGCCGTATATTGCAAATGATGCGCACCTAACCAAACATAACCAAAGGTCAACGCCCAGAAATGGAGCACCGATAGGCGGTAGGAATAAATCGGGCGATTGGCCTGCTTGGGCACAAAATAATACATAATCCCCAAAAATCCTGCGGTCAGATAAAACCCGACCGCATTATGCCCCCACCACCATTGAATCATCGCATCCTGTACTCCAGAAAATATCGAATAGGATTTAAACAGGCTGACGGGAACTGCCAAACTGTTGACCACATGTAGGTAGGTGATCATCACCATCATGCTCAGGAAGAACCAATTCGATACATAAATGTGTGGCGTCCTCCGCCTCGCCAGGGTCATGATGAAGTTAAAGCTGTAGGAAAGCCATACGACCGCAATCATGATATCAATCGGCCATTCAAGTTCGGCATATTCCTTGCCTTGCGTTAACCCCAGCGGCAGGGTAATCACTGCTGAAACAATGATGAGATTCCAGCCTATGAAGGTAAACCACGCCAATTTATTACTCCATAACGGCACACTACAGGTACGTTGTACGCTGTAAAAAGAGGTAGCCATGAGCGTACAACCACCGAAGGCAAAGATTACAGCGTTAGTATGCAAGGGACGCAGGCGACCAAAGGTAATTTCGGCGATATCAAAACTGAGGAACGGCCACGCCAGCTCCGCAGCGATGTATACCCCCACGCTGGTGCCTACCACCAAGTAGACAATCGCCGCGACGGTAAACCATCGGACGACTTCAAAATTATAAGTACGTTCTATTTCTGTTGCGTTCACGGTTTCACCTCGTGATAAACAGGTTTGATTTTCTTTGTATTCATAGCGTTACCTCAAAAATGATGCCGCCGACATTGACCACCGCTTAATAGATCTGAACAGATGTAGGTATTCTGTGACAAATAACCCACCCAAATATCCAGAAATTCGACCTCTCTCACTTCAATACCACGCATACGTCTTGTGGTACAAGGTAATTGATAGCCTAACGGATCAAGCGTGAGCCCTCCTTTCTAAAAAATCTCTCCCCCCTCAGGAATGGAGGGGGCTAACAATAGAGAGATAAGGAGATACATCAGGATGTATTCACCCCTATTCTATATGCTAATCTCCTCATTAGACCTTATCGGAAACCCCCTACCTAGCTCTGCCGGACAACGCAACCTC
>CAUYTY010000044.1 GCA_963575655.1 Gammaproteobacteria bacterium
TTGAAGTATTATCGTGCGCAACGAGAACTTTACTTGGAAAGAACCTCCAATGGCTGACAGAGCTGTTTTGTGTCCATGCTGTAAATGGGCACTGGTCTATTTTGATTCTTGCTATAATCGATTGAAAATTATACACTATTCTATCTTAAGCGGCGGATTCAACCTTGAAGTGCAACGGGTGGGTTAATCGATTGTAACTCATTATTGAACACTTCAAAAGGAGTTTTGAACCCGAGGCATTTCCGTGGCCGGTGATTTAGGAAATCCTTTGCCCTCTGGATAAGTTTTTCAGGGATGAATTTAAGACTCATCTTCTTTGGAAAGAACTGGCGGATTAGTCCATTCATATTCTCATTGGCGCCACGTTCCCAAGAGGAATATGGGTGTGCGAAATAGAACCCCGCATTCAGTTCCTTGGCGATTCGTTGATGTTGAGAAAACTCCTTGCCGTTGTCGGTCGTGATAGTGTGAACATGATCAGCGAAAGGCTTGAGTAAGGAAATCATCGTGTCCGCCACAACAGCGGCCTCTTTGCTAGCCACATGGGCAATAGACCTTATCGGAAACCTCCTCATCACCCACCACAGTCAATATAAATCATGAGGTTGCGTTGTCCGGCAGAGCTAGGTAGGGGGTTTCCGATAAGGTCTATTCAACAAGCCATCAAAAATGCGGGCCATATTCTGGAATATTTACCCCCTTATTCGCCAGATTTCAATCCCATCGAACATAAGTGGGCGCAATTAAAGGCGATTCGTAAAAGAGAACGCTGTACTACCGAGGAAGTCTTCGCAAATTACGCGTAATCATTTTATGGTGGCTTTGCTATAGGTTACCGCGAGCCGAGTAGTGGCGTAGGCGGAAAGTAGAAACAGGAATATCAAACGTAAGGCATGTCCCCCTCAATCCCTCAGCCCATCAACATCATATGCGAATTCCTTATTTTAGCATTATTATCCCAACCCATAATCGCCCTCAACTCCTGCGGCGTGCAATTTTGTCGCTTCGAGAAAGTAGTTTTGATGATTATGAAATCATCGTGATCTCTGATGAGAGGGCGGTGGTTTTCAATGAGATTAGCGAGTTATTGCAGTCGAGAGATACCTTCCTGAAACGCTCGGGACCACCCGGCCCCGCCGAGAGTCGTAACCAAGGATTACGGATTGCGCGGGGACACTATGTGATGTTCCTAGATGATGATGATGCATTTCTACCGAATTATCTGTACGACCTTTACATAGCAAGACAACAAGGTTCGCAGAATATCTTCTATACAAATTTCAGAATTGTCGAGGAAAATCGAAATTCGTCAGAGGGGATCCTAAAAACCATTGACTACTCGGTTGCGCAAGTCGAGTCAACTCTCGTTTATGTTAAGAATTTTATTCACCCAGGAACCTTGTCATTTCCTCGAGTATCATTACTGAATCGATATCAAGACCTCAGTCTGAAAAGCCTTGAGGATTGGGATTTTCTGCTCAACGTTCTACAAGGTAGTAGCCTTGAGTACAAAAATATCCTTGGCGCAGTTATTTATAAGGATTACTTTAATTTTGGTACGCGTCGGGGAAATTGCGAACAGGCTGAAGATATCCTTGCAGCTAGTGACTATTTAACTATCTACAAAAAGTGGCCCGCGCCCACCGAGGAATTAAAAAACGAGAGAAAGAAGCTTCTTGCTTCAGGAGGTATTAATGTCCCCTTGGTATGGCTTTAATCTATTGGATATTATCGAGGTTCTTGCGTGTTGATGAGGTTTTTGTACAGAAGTTTCTGCCTGGGTGCGGAGTGCAATATTTGCGAGTTTAGCAACGAAGGCAGGATTGTCCGAATAACACACTGCCAAGGCCACCAATCGACAAGGGATAGTTATTGGATACGTCGTATAAAAATTCGGGATGCACAGTAACCACCTCGCTAGCAATTCCTTCAATCGGAAATGTGACCAGGGAATGTGGACGCCGATGGTGCAAAATAGCCGTAATCAAAGCATCGACCATGACCGGTTTGGTAATATCCCGGCACGCAGGCAACACCTCCGATCTTCAACCAAGGCACGGGTAGTCAATCCAATAATTGTTAGGTCTGGGGCAAGTTCTCGAATACGGTGCGTTGCTTCATAGCCATCCATTTCCAGCATCTAGATATCCATAAACACGATATCCCAAGCGTTAGCGCCATCTCGTTGGATCCGGTCCACAGCGAGGCGCCCAAAATGCACTCCCTCCCGATGCAATATCTCGGCTGAAACCAAACGATTTATTTCATGATCCTCCACCGTCAAGATGGTACAACTAGCCAGACGTTGATTGCCTACGACAGAGACAGATGAATCCTTATCAGCAGTCTCCTCCCAATATGCTTTGAGCATCTGACATACTCGGGCGGTCGATCGAGAAGTATGCCCCTGGCAAACTTTTCTGTTCTCATCGTTATCCAGAAGACCTATCAACATTACCTTACGACCAATCGCAGTAACCCTTCATACCGCATCGACAATCTCTCTGTGCATGCCAAGGCAATAATTTCCCATCCATTAGAAGGGGTGGGGTGAACTGTTGCTTTCATCCTCCTCCAACGACAGGATGCGCCTCTCTGCGAGTGGGTTAGTGAAATATTCACCCTTGTCCATACAACATTTGACTGAGATATTACGCCACGCTACCGCGTAGCTAGATTGACGAACGATCCAACCAAAAACCTACCATCACCGTAAACTTATACAGATAACAATCTTGCTTAGACTTTGCGTTGCGTGATTGTTGTTGAGGCTTTAATCAAAAGAGGCGATGCCAAATGAAGTTTTCAAGTAACTTTCACAACCTGAAAATCAGCATTAAAATCGGTCTTGGATTTTGTTTAGTGGTCGTTTTGTTTCTGGGGGTGATCGCGCAATATCATACGACGCTAACCAGAACACTAACGATCTTTCAAGAAGAAATTCTTGGATGGAAGGAGGTTGAAAAATCAGACGCATTTGAATTACAGATTCTGATGCTACAGGCACGACGCGCAGAAAAAGATTTTCTGCTACGCAAGGATCAAAAATATATTGACGCGGTTAAAGGAAGCGTCACCGCCATTCAGCAGACTACCGGCAAGATATTGGAAGCCGCTCAGAAGCACAACGATACATCAAGCGCCACCATTGGTAGCGAGATCAAGAAGAATATCGAGACCTATCTATCTTCATTTCTTGATCTGGCTCAACGTGAAGTGGAAAAAGGGCTAGATCATAAATCTGGACTTCAAGGAAAATTCCGGGAAAGTGCCCACAACATGGAACAGGCGATTAAACGTTATGATACTGAAGAGATCTATGTCGTTCTTCTTAGAATGTGGCGAGCAGAAAAGGATTATCGGCTCCAGAGAGAAGAAAAGTACATTCATTTCATTGAACAACAGGCTAAACTACTTTCTAATAGCATCAATGAGTCAGTGCTCCCCGCCGAATTCAAAAAGGAACTTGGCACAAAGGCAGATCAGTATCTTACCAACCTCAGAGAATTTGCGAAACAAACATCAAATAAAACCATGGTGACTGTCGACAGATTAAGTGATATCGCCTCCGATATCGAAGACGCCCTAAAAAATCACTATGTTTCTGGATTATCTGATCTGTACCTTAGGATCCGAAAAGATGAAAAGGACTATCTAATGCGCGGAGATGAAGAATATGTTGTCAGCGTAACCAAAAAATTAGATACCCTGCGCCAGAATATTGCTACTTCCGAAATCTCCAGTAGCGATAAAGCCGCAATAGTTGATAGCGCAAATTACTATCAACAATTCTTTCTTGCCATGGTAACCCAGAATAAAGAAATTGCCAGGGTCACGGAAAAGATGCGTGCGGCCGTCCATGCGGTAGAGCCACTCATCGACAGGATCGTCAAAGAGGCATCTACGGACATGGTAGATATTTCTACGGAGACCCATACGACCGTCCAACATAATATCAATCTGGCCATGCAAATCAGTGGAATCGTTTTCCTGTTGAGTATTTTCTTTTCGTGGTTCATTAGTCGAATCATTGCTGCACCGATGAGTAAAGGAGTAACCTTTGCCGAAAGAGTGGCGGATGGTGACCTGACGGCGACCATCGAACTCGATCAAAAAGATGAGATGGGGCAGTTTGTTGAGGCCTTACGCGCTATGGTTACCAAATTAAGGGAGGTGGTAGGACATATTCGTTCCATTGCGGGGTCTGTATCTAGCGCTGCGGTACAATTTTCGTCCACCGCACAATCCTTATCCCAATCAAATTCTGAGCAGGCTGCAAGTGTCGAGGAAACCTCGGCCTCGTTGGAGCAGATGTCGGCAGCCATCGGGCAGAATTCAGACAATGCTTCGACTACCGAATCGGTAGCAATGAAATCGGCCAAGGATGCACTGGCCAGCGGTAAAGCAGTAGCAGAGACCGTCGATGCGATGCGTCGAATCGCGGAGCGCATTGGATTTATCGAAGATATCGCCTACAAAACCAACTTGCTGGCGCTAAATGCGGCGATCGAAGCCGCACGAGCAGGTGAACACGGTAAGGGATTTGCCGTAGTAGCCGCAGAAGTACGTAAACTCGCCGAGAACAGTCAAATAGCGGCCAGGGAGATCAGCACCCTATCGCACTCCAGTGTCACGGTGGCGGAGCGAGCAGGAGGATTATTAGCCGCACTGGTGCCAGGAATCGAAAAGACTTCTGAGTTGGTACAAGAAATTGCAGCGGCGTCCCGAGAACAGACAAATGGTGTGGCCCAGGTTAATGCTGCAATGATGCAGGTAGATCAGGCGGTACAACAAAATGCTGCGGCTGCCGAGGAATTAGCGGCTACCGCAAAGGAGGTAACGGATCAGGCCGAACAACTCAATCAATTGGTGGCGTTCTTCAGTATTGGAGGAGATGTCGCTATTACTTCAGCCTTGAGCCAACCGCAAGGAAGAAGGAAACAAACCTTGCCTGTCTCTATCCTCAGCCAGAGGAAAAATCTACCCGCTATACGGATATCAGCACCCACTTTCGGCGTTACCTCTAGCATTGTTCAAGACACACACAAAATATCTCGTCTCGATTTTTCCGCTGCTCGTGATGCGCATATCGCTTGGCGTGGTCGGCTACGAGCCTTTTTAGATGGACGGAAGACCCTTAATTTACAAGAAGTTAGTTCCCCCCACGCGTGCCAACTCGGACATTGGCTCTATAGCGAGGGACTCACTAAATACAAACATCTGCCCACCATGGTGGAATTGGAGAAGAGCCATACTATTCTGCATGCTTCCATTCGAAAGGTGATTCAGTTCAAAGAAAACCATGATAACGCAAGCGCAGAGATCGAGTACCTCCAGTTTCATAATCTATCCGGCCAAGTGATTTCTTTGCTAGATAAACTAGAACACGCTGTTTGATCTTAACGTTTTTGGTGGTAAACGTATCTCGAGGCTGAAACAGCATCCAGATGGAATTTTCCTGTTGATGCCATTCCTTCGTGGCTATTTCTAGTCGAGGCACGCAAACCACGGTATGCGTCCACCATCAGAAACGTTAGCACAAAAAAAGCGCCCTTAATTTCGGGCGCTAAATATTGTGGATAGACAGAGGAATGCGACTCACGGATTGGATCTTTTTACTGGACAGTACCAAACGATTTATCGATAGCGCCGCAAGGCGGGGTTAGGCCAGCTATCCGACAACCCTGGGCGACCGGGCCACCGGGGAATAATTCATACAGATAACGAAGGCCCCCCTTGTTATGAAACTCGCTATCCAGGAAGTCATGAAGCTGACGTCCTCGAGGAGGAGTGATGCATGTAAGACATTCCTGGAGAATTCTCACCACTTCCCAATGATCATCACCAAGGATTATCCCTTCTTCCTGAGCACATCGCTCGGCATCCTCGGTGTTCCATTCTAGAGGTGCCCAGGGGAAGTGAGGGTCTTTTACGAAGGGAAGGATTACCTCCTGCATAAACATTTGTGGCATATGCATAGACATCGTGCGATCTCCTTGAAGGAGCACCGGGAGTGCCCCCCCCCCCAGTCCGGTTGCGTAATGTAATGGAGCAGAGGACGCGAGAGCTATTCTGAAGCCGCTGTCATTGAGGTTCAGTCTGCCCGCCGGCCTTTGACATTTCTGTAAAAATGCCGGTCTTTCCCGGCTGTCAACCCGTAAGGGTAACTTGGCTTACGCCAGTTAAGGTCTCCTCGCCCAGAGCAGGAAGGTCGTTCAGACTAAGGATTGGGTCTTGTACCGTCTCGACCGTCATTCCTTTCGTCGTCAGAGCCTGGGACTGGAGAAGCATCCCAGGGTGACTCGCTTTCGATTCACTTCTTGTCGGCTACCTTTCGACGGGCTGGTTGAGTCTCAAAATTTTCAACCAGCGGAATGGATTCCGCTAGATTGAAAAGTTAGGCGGTGACTCAACACAATCGTTGGATAATAAACCTCACCAGAACATTTAAAACCTCCCCCTCCCAACTCTTTCCTTTATTTCGGGAGAAAATCCCGGAATGACGATCAACTCTTTGTAGGTAGCAACTTTAGTTGGGAGAAGAAGCCGAGGGGAGGAGCTCTAGCGGTAAGATTTAGCAGACACTATCGAAAACTTCTCTGCACCTACTCTGGATTATCGGATTAAATGGCGTTACCTGGATGTTTCCGATAAGGTCTAATGGATGGATTCATCGGACGCATAAGAAAATTCTGGTGAACGAATGACTTTATTTTCTTGAGGCGGCCGCTGTAGTACAGTTTTGACAGACTGTTCAGAGATGATATTAGCTGTATCACTATTAGTGACTAACCTTCGGCCACGTAGTCGTCGCTGCTGGATCCCCGAATAACCTTCCGGTCATCAGTATCGTTCATCTCTGCAAGGAAGATCTTGCGGTTAGCCTCTGTCTCAAAAAAGACTTCCACGCCATGCTCACCGTCGCCCATGTAGGCGCAAGGATGCATGCTCGGGTTAGGGACATCCCGTTGGCTGATGGGGTCGGTTGTTGTACGTGTGTTCATGCGATTATCCTCGAAGGAGCACCGGGATTGCGACGCCCCCCCAGTCCGGTTGCGTAATGCAACAGAGCAGAGGACGCGAGGGAAATTCTGAAGCCGCTGCCATTGAGGTTCAGCCAGCCCGCCGTCCTTTGACGTTTCTGTAAAAATGCCGGTCTTTCCCGGCTGTCAACCCGTAAGGGTAACTTGGCTTACGCCAGTAAAGGTCTCCTCGCCCAGAACAAGAAGGTCGGTCAGACTAAGGATTGGGTCTTATACCGTCTCGACCGTCATTCCTTTCGTCGTCAGAGCCTGGGACTGGAGAAGCATCCCAGGGTGACTCGCTTTCGCTTCACTTCTTGTCGGCTGCCTTTCGGCGGACTGGTTGAGTCTCAAAATTTTCACCCAGCGGAATGGATTCCGCTAGGTTGAAAAGTTAGGCGGCGACTCAACACCCATTCGTTAGTAAAGTCTGAGTATAGTGCAATGCTAGAAAACTTGATCGATTTGGGTACCCCCACCCATTGTCGTTAAAACGGATTCTGGAAAATTTTGTTATGAAGCGAGACTAAGATGACCTTCGTCGGCCCTGTCGAGCGGCAACCAAGCCTCTTGAAAGCGGTACAAGGCCGTTTGTTAGGGTGGCGGAGAACGAAACAATGCGCAATCCGCCTCGAAATACCATTTAGTACGCGACTTTACGTGGGAGGGGTAGAGAGACACGGGGATTCCTAACCAGCCGCTGCTCTGAAGCATGGTTTTCATAGCGATTTTCCGATATAACCAACCCTGCCTGTCGTCCTGTACAATCTTTTCTCCCCTGCTACTAGGATGATATTTTTAGTTCATCCTGTAGTTCCGTTGCTGGTACCCCTCTCTGTGCTTGATCCGTTGCTTGAGCGAAGGCTGGTGTGGCGAATATGACCATAATCCCCCCTCACATCATGATCGTCGAGGATTCTCCGACTCAGGCGATCCAGTTGCAGTTCCTCCTGGAAGAACAGGGTTGGACTGCGGAATGCTTCGACACTGCCGAGGCGGCGCTCGACCAACTCAATCGGAACCGCCCCGATCTGCTCTTGGTCGATTACCACCTGCCGCACATGAACGGCGACGAGTTGGCGCGTCTCGTTCGCATGAATGTTCAGACCCGCGACATCCCTCTGGTGATGTTGACCGACGCCGTGGGTCGAGACACCGAACAACGGGGACTGGAGAGTGGGGCCGATGCCTACGTCGCGAAATCCGACGATACTGACGTGCTGCTCATGCGCATCGGCTCCCTATTGCGCCGCAACGCCGAGGGAAGAGTGGCCATTGGCGGCGAGCAATCGAATCTACGCCGCTCACGTCTCTTGATCGTCGATGACAGCCCCACCTTTCTCGAATACCTTCGCCACCACCTAGAACAAGATGGTTACGACGTTACTGCCGTGGATGGCGGTCATGCGGCCTTAGAGCGTGTCGAGGCCGAGAGCTTTGACTGTCTGGTCGTCGATCTGGTTATGCCAGGCATGAGTGGCACCGAGCTGTGCCTGCAGCTGGACGCCCTACGCCGGACGCGAGAACGGTTGTTTCAGATCGTGATGCTCACCAGCCGTGACACCAAGGATGACATGATGCGTGGCCTAGAAGCAGGGGCAGATGATTTCGTCGGAAAATCGGGCGACATCGAGATCCTCCGGGCACGGATTCGCGCCCTCCTCCGACGCAAGGCCCTGCACGAGGAAAATCTACGAATTACCCAGGAATTCCGAACCAAGGAACTGGAATTGGCCCAGGCACGCCGCGAACGAGAGGCAGCAGAACTCCGCGCCATCCTCGCCGAAGAATTAGAAACGACCAATCGTGAATTAATGCTTGCCAAGGAGGTTGCCGAACGGGCCAGTCGTGCAAAAAGCGAATTTGTGGCCAATATGAGCCACGAGATTCGAACCCCAATGAACGCAATCCTGGGGCTGGTCTACCTTTTGGAACAGACCTCGCTGTCTCCCATGCAGCGCGATTATCTCGAAAAAACTCGTTTGTCGGCCAAATCACTACTCGGCATCCTTAACGATATCTTAGATTTCTCTAAGGTCGAGGCCGGTCGTTTAGATTTGGAGAAAGTACCGTTTCGGCTCGATGACCTCATGAAAACTTTGGCAACGATCACGGCCGCCAATGCTCGAGATAAAAATATTGAGGTGCTGTTCCGCATCAACCGAAATGAACCCATGGCACTGATTGGCGATGCCCTTAGACTCCAGCAGGTACTGCTTAATCTAACCGGCAATGCCATTAAATTCACCCAAGAAGGGGAAGTCGTCCTCTCGGTAGAAACCCTCAGCACCACTGCCGATCAAATCCGACTACGTTTCTCGGTATGTGATACCGGCATTGGCATCGCTCCAAACTTGCAAAAAATTATCTTCGATCCATTCAGCCAAGGCGATTCCTCGACCACTCGACGGTTTGGTGGAACTGGCCTCGGTCTTGCCATTTGTCAACGGTTGGTTAATCTCATGGATGGAGAGATTACGGTGTGGAGCGAGCCCGGTCGAGGTAGCACCTTCAGTTTTACTGCCTGTTTTGGTCTCGGACCGGAGGTCCAGACCACACCGTTATTATCGCCAACGCTGCTTCCTCCGGTACGGGTACTCGTGGTAGATGACAATCCAGTTGCCCGTGAGGTCATGGCCACTATAACCAATTCATTCGATTGGCAAACCGTTATCGCTGGTTCGAGTCGTGAGGCAATCACCGCTATTGATCAGGCCATGGCCGTGGGAATGCCGTTCGATCTCATTCTCCTCGACTGGCATATGCCTGGGAGTGGTGGCCACGACGTAGTTCTCCACATCAAGGAGCGCTATCCCTCAGTAGTTATGCCGGTCATTCTGGTGGTCAGTGCGTTCGACCAGGAAAAGGTGGTAAAGGACAGCAATAATGACCCTGCAGTACGATTAGTATTAACCAAGCCAGTTACACCATCCGTACTGCTTGACGCGGTCACTACGGTATACCAAGCCACGCACACACCCCCAGTCGCTAAATCTATCCTTCCCCCCTCCCCCTCGGTTACCTCACTCGCGGGACTCTCCTTGCTACTGGTCGAGGACAACGAGATCAATCAATTAGTCGTACAACGTATCCTCGAGGGAGCGGGGGTAACCGTCGAGATCGCAGGAAATGGATTCGAAGCCCTCGACCGGTTAACAACAGTGAATGCCCGCTTCGATGCGGTTCTGATGGACATACAAATGCCCGGAATGGATGGTTACGAGGCTACTCGTGCCATCCGCAGTCAACTCGGACTGACCAATCTACCGATCATTGCCATGACAGCCAACGTCTTACCGTCCGACCGGGAACGTTCGCAACAGGCCGGTATGAACGCCCACCTTGCTAAACCTATCGAGGTGGCGGAACTATTCACGGTACTTTCCCGCTTACTACCAACCTTACCTGCGCGTACCCAAGAACAACCACCAGAGGGATCGAGACCTGCGGTGCCTACGATGGAAGTAGTATCAAGGGTAGAATCGGAGCCGGAGGGGGTTAAAACCGACGCCTCCCCGCGCTCCTTCCCTTCTATTGCGGGAATCGATGGGACACTTGCCATCGAGCGACTTAACGGGAACCTTCACTTGTTCACTGCGTTGCTGAACCGCCTCGTAGAACAATTCGGCGCCACTGCCAGCCTAACTCGCGCCGACCTGGACGCAGGTAACCGCACCGGTGCCCTCCATCGCCTGCACACCCTGCGTGGAGTTGCCAGCAACCTGGCCGCACACCAAATCGCCGAACAAGCCGGGACTTTGGAAACTGCGCTTAGGAATGATGAGAAGCAGCACGAGGTAGAGAATCTACTATTGACGCTGGAAAAGACCTTGAACGATCTGGTCTTGGCCATCCATACTCACCACATTACGGAGGAAGAAGTATTGAGTGTCCCTCCCGAGAAAATTCCTGACCACAACCCTTCCGGTATCAATATCTTCCTTAACGCCTTGGATCGACAAGATATCGCAGCGATTGATTTGTTTCTTGAATTGGGTCCATGGTATCGGAAGAAATTCGGGACTGAGGCTGCACGGCGCCTCGGTCAGGCGATCAATAATCTTAATTTCTCTCAGGCCTCCGTACTGTTTCGAACGCAACTCGGAATAGTGTAAAGCCAACAATAACCGCAAGTTAAATTCTTTAGGAAAATTTCTGGAAAAATATCTCGTGAAGATCGCACACAAAATAGAAAAGACTAGCGATATTGTCGCTGTCGATGAAGAGCACACTCGGTTGTGTACTGGCCTGATAGATTTCTTCACGCTTATCGAAGTGGGCAGCCTTTCCCCGAAGGACATCCTAGGAAAATTCGATGGATTAATTAAAAATATCGAAGAACATTTTTCCCACGAAGAAAAAATTATGAGGAATATCAGTCTGCCCAGTTACGAGCAGCACCGAGCCCAGCATTTGCGGCTGCTCCTCGATATGGAGACGTACCGTAAAACGCTATCATATCAAAGTGGTCATTCTGGCGAGATTCACGGCTACCTGACCAAACTATTGTTTCGTAACATAGAAATAGAAAATCATTTAATCTACGACCACCTCCACCGCGAGGATTCAACCGATATCTCTGACGAAGAAAAGGAAAGAGTGCAACGCCCCTCCCGTCACGATTCACAACAACCGCGCATTCTGATTGTCGATGATGAACCAACCAATATTCATGTTTTGGCGGGGATGCTCAAACCAGATTATCAGGTTCTGTTTGCACTGTCAGGAGAGGATGCCCTGCGGATCGCCGAATTACGCGAACCTGATCTAATTTTGCTTGACATTAGAATGCCAGGTATGGACGGATTTACTGTATGTACTAGGTTGAAAGCACATCCTTTGCTTCGCGAGATTCCCGTTATCTTCGTTACGGCACTGCATGAAGTAAACGATGAGGTTCAAGGTCTTGAGGTCGGGGCGATAGATTATATTATCAAACCAGCCCACGCAATGATTGTGCGTAACCGAGTGCGCAATCATTTGGAACTCAAGACGCAGCGCGATACCCTGCGAAGTTTCGCTGTCATTGATGGATTAACAGGAATTACCAATCGTCGTGGTTTTGAGGAGGCATTTGAACGCGAATGGCGCCGCTCCCGACGCAATCGTTCACAACTTTCGCTCATGGTCGCCGACATCGATCACTTCAAAGCCTACAATGACCATTATGGCCATGTTGCCGGTGACGAATGTCTGCGGGGTGTTGCTGAAGTTTTTCGCCGCCAGATGATCCATCCGGGCGATTTGGTAGCACGATATGGTGGTGAGGAATTAGTCTGCCTATTACCCGATACCGATGCAGCAAGTGCCAACCAAACCGCCCAACGTATCTTTGCGGACTTTGCCACCCAGGCCATTCGTCACGCAGCATCACCAATCGCCCCGGTAATTACCGTGAGTGTCGGGATCGCGACTGCGGTTGCCGATGCAACAACCGATCGTAATGAGTTACTGGCCCTTGCCGACTGCCGCCTCTATGAGGCAAAGAATTCTGGAAGAAACCGGTTTTGTGCCGGAATCCTTCCGAGTGGTTAAATATCCATCTAAGGGACTACCTAGCAAACGACTAAGCCATCATTTCGGCATACCCCGCCGGAATGAAGGACAGATGGTAACTTGGGTTATCTTAATACGGACCTTCAATGAACGAAAAAAACAATCATTCTCATCTTGGCGTTGGTGAAGCCGAAGGCGCACTACCCGTGGGCACTGGCATCCTCTCAGTGGATGAGCGTTATTTCCGATTAGCCGAGCGTATTGATAATTTTTGTGGAAACCCAAAAGGGATTGGCGTTTCACCTGAACATGTCGCGGGATATTTTAGGGAATTGATTAAAGAAGTCTCAGAGTATTTCATCTATGAAGAAAAGATTATGCGCAACATTGGATTACCGAGTTGCGAACATCATAAGCAATACCATAAACGCCTCCTCCACGATCTTGAGGAGTACCGCAAGACGCTGTTAAATCGCCTCTACTTAGATTCAATTGCAGAGGTCCATGATTATCTGAGTCACGGCCTGTGTCATTCGTTAGAAGTAGAAAATCGAATGATCCGGAGTCATATAAATCGGGAGCTACCGCCCATCGAGGAACTGGTTGCGGGGTGTAAGGATAAGACGATAAAGCGCCCAACGATTCTCGTCGCTGATGATGAACCGGTTGATGTTCAGATCGTAGCAGATATTTTAAAACGGGATCATAATATCTTGCTGGCTTTATCGGGGGAGGACACGCTACGGATCGCCGAGTTGCACGAACCTGACCTGATTTTGCTTGATGTCAGAATGGATGGCATGGATGGTTTTACCGTATGCCGCAAACTCAAAGAAAATCCGTTACTCAAGGATATCCCGGTAATTTTTGTTACGGCAATGAATGATCTGGAGGATGAGGCCAAAGGACTAGAGATTGGCGCCATCGACTACATTACCAAGCCAATCCATTCTTTCATTATTCGTAATCGAGTACGCAATCATTTGGAACTAAAGGCACAACGCGACACCTTGCGCTGTCTTGCTGTAATTGATGGTTTAACCGGGATCACCAATCGCCGAGGGTTTGATGAGGCGCTTGATCGAGAATGGCGGCGGGCGCTTAGAAATAGTTCTAAAATTTCCCTGGCCATTGCCGACATCGACCATTTCAAGGCCTACAACGATCATTACGGCCATCTAGTGGGTGATGAATGTCTGCGTGCCGTCACAGGGGTATTCCACCATCAGATGAGACGCCCCACGGATCTGACGGCACGCTATGGCGGCGAAGAGATTATCTGTCTACTCCCCGATACTGATTCCGCTGGTGCCCACCTCGTAGTCCGGCGTATTTTGGCAGACCTGGCGGCATTGGCGATTCACCATGAGGCATCACCCATCGCTCCAGTGGTTACGGTTAGCGTGGGGATTGCCACAGCAGTTGCCCGTCCCAAGCATAACCAGAGTGACTTGTTGGCCTTAGCCGATCGCTACCTCTATGAGGCGAAAAACTCTGGGAGAAATCAAATCAAGGTTGGTTCCCTCGAGAACAATTAGGTCAACACACTGACTGCTGACAAAAGGAAATAGACTGGATGATAGAAAAGATCTATACGATGACTTGCGAGGAATCCCAGACCTTCTCAATAAAATTCAACCTCCGATGACCGACATCCATCTTCAACAACCGGCACAAGTCCGTCGTTTTCGTATTCGTCACACTACGTCATATCATTACAACCAACCGATTGAGCGCAGCGTTCATCGCTTGCATTTGCGGCCGTTTCACGATTGGAAGCAACAGGTCGTCGATTATCAGCTACGATTGACGCCTGATACCGTTATCATCGAATACGAAGACGCCCTCGGCAATTGGACAACGCACTATGAAAGCGATTATCCATATACGGATATGACGATTACCGCCGAGACCATCGTTGAATTGCTCGATAGTGATCCCTTTGCCTTTACCCACCTCTCCGCACGCCCCAAGTTTCCATTATCATGGATGCCTTGGGACTATACGATACTATCGCCCTATCTTACCCCCATTGAGTTACCCGAAACGCAGCTCACCGAGATCTACGACTATGCCATGTCATTCGTCGACCGCAATCATGGTGACCTCGTCGAGACGCTGTTTGATATTAATCTTACCCTGTTTCGGGAATTCAAATACGTCACCGGCTCAACCAATATTGATACTACGCCCTACGACATACTGATAAACAGGCGTGGGGTTTGCCAAGATTTTGCCAATCTGTTCATCTGCATGGCGCGATTGCTTGGGCTGCCGTCACGGTATGTCTGTGGCTATGTGTATACGAAGGATCATTATCAAAATCGGGTGGGGAACCTAGCCGGTGCGACCCACGCTTGGGTTCAGCTCTACATTCCGCGAGTTGGTTGGAAGGGTTTTGACCCAACCAATGGCATTCTTCCTGCCACAGAGCATGTACGACTTTCCGTAGGTCGCCACTATCGCGATACCGCCCCAGTGACCGGCACACTCTATACAATGGCCCAAGAAACGATGATAACGTCGGTCGAGATGTTCGATATTAGCCCGGAAAGCCCCAATTCAAATCAAGACGCCCCCAAAATCGAACAACCACCAGCCAAACCGTTGCAAGAAAATAAAACAACGTAATCATTCTGGAAATAATCATGCCCAACCCACCATTTATCAAAAGTCTGCACATCCATAAAGTCAGGCATTTAGAAAATATCGATATTTCACTAGATGAAAATCGCCCGAGACATTTGATTCTTACCGGCCCCAATGGCAGCGGAAAAACCTCTGTGCTCCTGGCTATCAAGGATTATTTGAATGGCATTCCTAATCGAGATTTGATGGAATTGGAGCAACGGCGCAACAACATCAATAGTTCCAAAAATAGCATTAAACATTTAGAAGCCCAACTAAAACAACCTAACCGAAGCGAACAGCAGAAAACGCAACAGAGAATTCAGATCTCTGAATACAGACGAAGCATTGAAAATAACACAAAATACATATCCAGCTTCGAAAGAATCGAAACTGTGATCAGCGATCTACCCGGAATGATCGAGAATTATCACCAAGGAGATTACCTAATCGCTTTTTTTGATTCCAAGCGTTTAGCAAAGCTCGAGAAGGTTAGCGGCGTACAAAAGATAGACATCCCAGAAATAAATCCTATAGAGAGTGGCAGACTTGCCAGTAAATTCCTACAATTTCTGGTCAACCAAGAAAACAAAATCGGCATGTTTCATTACCAAGGGAACCATGAACGGGCACATCAATTAACACAATGAAAAAATAATTTTATCGAACGCCTGCGCACTTTATTTCGGTCCCCTGAGCTGAACCTGGAATACGATGTAGAACGTTTTGAGTTCGGAATTCATATCCCAGGTCGGGAGCCATTTGGCTTCGATCAGCTTTCCGATGGTTTTTCTGCCTCCATCCAGATTATCGCTGAACTTTTGCTGCGCATGGAAGCCAAGCAAACCGGCCTCTACGATATGGCGGGAGTGGTATTGATCGATGAAATAGAAACCCATCTGCACATCGAACTGCAAAAGCAGATACTACCCTTCTTAACCAGCTTTTTCCCTCATCTGCAATTTATAGTCACCAGCCATTCACCATTCGTACTCAATTCGCTGGCGGATGCCGTAGTTTTTGATCTGGAATCATTGAAACGCTGGGAAAATCTGGCACCTTTGTCGACGAGCAACATTATCGAAGATTATTTCGATTCCGTTCAATACTCACAAGTTAGCAAAGATTTGTTGGCCCGCTACCAAACATTGTCTAACCAGCAGCCACGCACGACAGAGCAAAATACGGAGTATCAGAAGTTAATTGAACTGTTGGATGGTGTAAGTCTGGAACAGTCGCCAGAATTGGTTGCGCAATATCGCTATCTGCGTACTAAGGAACAACCAAGATGATTTATTTTCCTAAAACTCAACGGGAGGATCTCCAGGAGTTGCTCGACCAGGAGGAAAAAAAAGCCAATGGCAGCTATCGGTTAGAAGAGGTGATCGAGCAAATGTCGCTTGATTTTCATCGAAAGTGTTATCTCTGCGAGGATTCTGAACCAACGGGGATTCAGATGGAACATTTTCAGCTCCATAAAGGAGACATAGCACTAAGATTTTCCTGGAATAATCTATTTTTCTCCTGTTCCCATTGTAATGGAATCAAGAGCGATGGATATTTCCCGCTGTTAGATTGCACGCAAGATGAACGTATATGGGAACAAGTAGAGATCGCCGTACAACGGTTCCCTAAGTTTAGATTGGAAGTTAAGTCCAATCCATTCGCTGGACAAGAAAAATCCTGCGAAAACACCATAAAGCTTCTGCGTAGGATTTTTGAAAGCAATACACCACTTCAAAAACGACAGGCGGAAAATCTGCGGAGAAAGATACTGCGCGACGATGTCAACTTGATAGACGCTATTTCTAGGAACGACGAAGAGCGTGTGCTTGCAATGATTCAGGCTTCAGCAAACTTCGCCGGAATGCATCGCCGGACGCTCTGCCGAGAATATTCAAGGCTGTGGGAACGTGTATCATTTAGTACAACGGAGTAATTGCGGCGCCTTCATCGGGCTACCGCAAGAATCGAAATAGACTCAGCGCCTCCGAATCTCTACTCTGGGAAATTAGAAGCCACTGCTGCGTCGAGTTTGCGAGCGTTCCAAACGTTCCACTCGATTATCCCGCACATGAAATTTTACTATGCCCTCCCAACCTTCTCCGGTAGATACTGGGCCGATTAACGGCACATAGGTACCACGATATTCCACGTAACGATAGGTCCATAGCTCAAGACCTGGACCAAGTGATTCTGTTTCCGTAGGCTCTCCCAACACGCGTCGCAGGTCAGCGGCAGTACTTGTCCCTGCATGAATCTGCGAGAGTGAACTCTCATTAACTGCGGCACTGGTGCCATAGGTGTGAGTAGCACAACCCGTGAGTGAAACAAAAGAAATCAGAAACAGCGTGACGAGCAACCAGGGTGAAAAATACATAGCAATGTTCCTCCTACAAAGAAATGGCACAACCATTTACTTCCTCTCTCAATAGCAAGGGGTAAACAGTTACAGGGATGAATTGTGAATTCAAGTGGGAGACTGGTTGGTTGCTTAAAATACGGCATCAACGGGAATGGAGGGTAAATAAATTATATCTTTGCTGCGGAACGCCCCTGGTTAATAGGCAAAGGTTTTGAACCAGTCGATTAGAAAAACATAGACATCCCCTCGCCCTTTATTCGGCGACTAAAGAATGAAGGCCGGAGGATGTAAACAAGAGCACTCATGTTGATACCGAGATCTGATCGCGTCCGGCTTGTTTCGCCCGATAAAGAGCCGCATCAGCACGAGCAAGCCAAGTCGCAGCGGTGTCATTACGATGTAGTCCGGTCAAACCCGCCGAAAGGGTAACGCGCCCTTTGGTACCAGTCTCGGTGGTAATCGTTTGAGAACGTACCGCTTCCATCAGTTTCTGCGCGAGCGACTGACCGTTGTCCACTGGGGTTTCTGCAAGGATGACAGCAAATTCATCACCCGCATAGCGAGCAACAAAGTCATTCTTGCGTGGAAAGCTACGGGTAAGGGTCTCGGCCACCAGACGGATCACGGCATCACCTGTGGGATGACCGTAGGTATCGTTGATAACCTTGAAGCGATCGATATCCACGATGAGTAGACACGCGGCCTGGCCTGATCCATGGCATAGTTCCAGGGTTTTTGTTAGGTGCTGATCGAAGGAAGCGCGGTTGTAGAGCCGGGTCATGGAGTCCAACGCCATTTCCTTGCGCGCCTGGGCCAATTCGACCCGCAAAGTGGTGAGACGCTCCGCCAGTTCATCGATCTGACTGCTCTGACGCCGATGCCGCTCCTCTGCGGCCTGACCCACCAGCGTTACCGTAGCGTGGACTTCACGCTTGAGGGTATCAATGGAATCGCTGGCGAGGGCCTGCATCAACCGCGTGAGCTGACTATCGACCTGAAGGTCTGCTGCCTCGTTCTGTTCCAAGGCTGTCCTCAGACCCTGGAGCATTTTCCAAAGCGCTTGGCGGAGTTCATTGATATGGGTAACCGCATAATCTTGTTGGCCACGACAGACCTGAACGGTGAAGTCTCGTACCCCTCCCCACTGACGCGCCCCTTTGGGCAGGGGGGAGGTTGACGGGGGAGGACTACCCGTCAGAACGTGACGCGCCCAGCCATCGGCGTGGAGCCGCACCGCATCAGCACTCATGCCTTCCAGATCGATAGCGTAACGGCCAAGGGTGTACAACATCGCTGCCACAGTATCCACAGCGGGATGCACTGCGGTAGATTTTCCGTCGGCAGAATTGGTCATTTGAGATTTTAAAGTGGTCATGGAACGTAGTGAACCATCGCTGTCACCAGCTCGGAGGGATTCTTCGACAACAAAGCAATGACACGAAACAACGACAACTATCACCAGATATCTCGTCGATATTATCAGGTTGCTAGCAATCTGAAAAATATACAAATTCAACGAGATTGTCCGGTGATCGGACCAGTCAGAGCTATCCCCTAAACGATAACATTTTCCTATTTTTACGCACTAGCACGTCGGAAACTCAACACATTCCCCTCTACATCGACCCTCACCGTATCTCCAGGTCCAAAATCACCGCGCAGGAGGTGGTTCGCCAGCGGATTTTCTAGATACTGCTGGAGTGCGCGTTTGAGCGGTCGAGCGCCATAAACAGGGTCGAAACCGACTGCGCTGATGTGATTCAAAGTCGCCTCGGTCAATTCCAAACCGATGCGTCGTTCGTGCAAGCGGGTGCGTAAATATTCCGCTTGAATACGAGCGATGGCGCAGATTTGGGTACGTCCCAAGGGGTGGAAAACTACCACCTCATCAATTCGATTGAGTAACTCAGGGCGAAATTGGCGGCCCACGAGGTCCATTACCGCATCTTTCATCGCAGCGTAGCGATCCTCCCCGGCCAATTCCTGGATAAGCTGCGAACCTAGATTGGAGGTCATTACTACCACAGCGTTGCGAAAATCTACGGTACGCCCATGACCATCAGTAAGGCGGCCATCATCAAGAACCTGGAGGAGAATATTGAAGACCTCGGGATGGGCTTTTTCCATTTCGTCGAACAAAATGACGGAATAGGGCTTGCGCCGTACCAGTTCGGTAAGATAGCCACCCTCTTCATATCCCACATAACCGGGAGGTGCGCCAATCAGCCGGGCCACCGAGTGCTTTTCCATGAATTCCGACATATCGATGCGGACCATTGCCTCTTCGGTATCGAAGAGAAACTCGGCGAGGGCTTTGCATAATTCTGTTTTACCCACCCCGGTTGGCCCCAAGAACAGGAAAGAGCCAATCGGCCGATTAGGATCCGCCAACCCTGCTCGTGAGCGACGAATGGCATTAGACACTGAAGCAATGGCCTCATCCTGTCCAATAACTCGCCGGTGCAATCCCTCTTCCATGCGTAGCAGTTTCTCTCGCTCGCCCTCCAACATTTTGGAAACCGGAATACCCGTCCACTTGGAAACTACCTCGGCGATCTCCTCCTCGGTAACAGCGTTGCGTAGGAGTTTGAGGTCATGTTGTTTAACCTGTGCGCACGCAGCAAGCTTACGCTCCAATTCCGGGATGCGTCCATATTGGATCTCGGCCATCCGGTTGAGATTACCGGCACGGTGTGCAGTTTCTAATTCCAAACGAGCCCGATCAATCTCCTCTTTGATATGGGCAGTACCCGCCAGGGCAGCCTTTTCACCCTTCCAAATCTCTTCCAGATCAACGTATTCCCGCTCCAGCCGTTCGATCTCATCCTCAATATCCTTGAGGCGGCGCAGGGAGGCGTCATCACTCTCTTTTTTGACTGCTTCACGCTCAATTCGCAACTGAATGAGGCGGCGCCCCAAGCGGTCCATAGATTCCGGCTTAGAGTCTTTTTCGATGCGAATGCGTGCCGCAGCCTCATCCATTAGGTCAATCGCTTTATCCGGGAGATTGCGATCAGTGATGTAACGGTGCGACAAGACCGTTGCCGCTACCAGGGCAGGGTCGGTGATAGTTACTCCGTGGTGGACTTCATATTTGTCCTTGAGGCCACGCAGAATGGCGATAGTATCTTCTACCGATGGTTCATCCACCAGCACCTTTTGAAAACGCCGTTCCAGGGCTGGGTCTTTTTCTACATACTTGCGATATTCGTCCAGGGTGGTGGCGCCTACGCAGTGCAATTCTCCACGGGCCAGTGCAGGTTTGAGCATATTCCCTGCGTCTAATGCCCCCTCAGCCTTACCCGCGCCAACCACAGTATGCAATTCGTCGATGAACAGGATAATCTGTCCCTGTTGCTTAGCCAATTCATTGAGCACCGCTTTGAGACGTTCCTCAAATTCGCCGCGATATTTGGACCCGGCAACCAGCGCCCCCATGTCTAAAGCGAGAATGCGTCGATTTTTGAGACCCTCGGGGACCTCACCATTGATAATCCGCCCGGCGAGCCCCTCGATAATGGCGGTCTTGCCCACACCAGGGTCACCAATTAGCACCGGATTGTTTTTGGTACGTCGCGCAAGAACCTGGATGGTGCGTCGAATTTCATCGTCGCGCCCGATTACCGGGTCGAGTTTGCCCTGTTCGGCGCGTTCGGTAAGGTCGATAGTGAAACGCTCTAAAGCTTGGCGACTTTCCTCGGCGTTGGGATCATCCAATTTCTGACCACCGCGAACTTTGTCGATGGCCTGTTCCAAACTGGCCTTGACGGTGCCGTGTTTACGCAACAGATCGCCGAGAGTCCCTTTTTCCTCCACCGCCGCCAGTGCGAATAGTTCGCTACTGATGTACTGTTCCTTGCGCTTCAGTGCAAGTTTTTCGGTAAGGTTGAGCAGACGATTGAGATCATTGCCGAGGTGGATATCACCTCCTCCGCCTTCGACTCGCGACAGCCGCTCCATGACCTCGCTGAGTCCAGTACGAAGGGCATTAACGTTAACATCTGCTAATTGAAAAAGGTGGCGTACGGTACCGCCCTGTTGATCCAAGAGCGCGGTCATCAGATGGACCGGCTCAATAAACTGGTGATCACGCCCCACAGCGAGACTTTGCGCCTCGGTTAGGGCCAATTGAAATTTATTGGTCAATCGATCCATACGCATGGCTTTTCCCCTTATTGTTTATTAACTTTTCATCAAGGATAAATATTTCGCAAGCCTCGCCAAGCCTAACGTTTAGAATAGAGCAAAATATTTTTGGCAAATCATGCAGTGGCCAGAACATCCTTCATATCATCGATGATTTCCATTAATTCTTCGCCATTCAAATCAAAGACTCGCAGAGTACCCTCTTCAATACGTGACCACTCAGCACTATCATTTTCCCAATGGTAAAGATGACAGAGATGATTAGCAAGGGATAAGAGTGCGACCTGCCTAGCCAATAAACTATCGGCAGCATTAGTGAGAAGATCTTCGTCGTGGTGATTAAATATGGCCGTGCGAATCTCTTCTGGGAGACACCAGGAACGGGCCACAAAGTACCCTACTAACGCATGATTTGTATTGAAATGTTGTTCTTCTAAATTAATCAAAAGCCCTTGCGAGTCGGTATGAAATTTAATAAAATCTTCTGCATAATTTGAGAATTTCTGCATCATTAACGGAATGCCGCAATCATGAAATAATCCCATCATATGCGCTTGATCTGCTGCCATTATTTTAAATCGACGCGCCAATGCCGAGCAGATCAAGGCGGTATCGGCAGCCATATCCCAGAAACGACTGAAACTTATTCGAGACGCACTCGACATCGCCGTTCGTAGAGAAAGCCCCGTAATTAGGTTGGCACTGTTGTTCATTCCTAACAACATAACCGACTGAGAGATCGATGTAACTTTTCTACCCAAACCGAAAGCCGGGGAATTCGCGGCACGTAACATGGCCACCGCAAGCCCTACGTCTTTTTCTACCGCACGGGCAATCTTGCGTAAATCAGGATCAAATCGTTGTTGTTCTTCCATAACGAGCAGCAATATCTTCGGCTGTGGTGGAATGTCAATCCCTTTTAGTAGTTGTGCGGTGGTGTTTTCATCAAAAGTTTGGATTGTCATAACGGTATTGTCATGGCGGTATTGTCATGACGGTATTGTCATGACGGTATTGTCATGACGGTATTGTCATGACGGTATTGTCATGACGGTAGCTCTTATTGTTACAGGGTGATAAATGAATAACAGCGTATAAATAACTAGATATTACCCTATGCCTAAAGAAAAATACTGACCAATTCTATCATCAACCCCCAGATATATCAATAGATACAATATAACCTGGATAATTACTGCAGAAGTGTTTATTAGTATATGGGGAGTTGATCTTGCTTTATCAAGTTACACAACGTGAAGTGATCAGCAAAATTAAGAGAACCTATGCCTGATTTATCCATTTGGTTACCGTTATGTTCAACTATGCGATGATCCTATATCCAGCTGACCCGCTGGTAAGTGTCGAGATTGCCAAGCTAGAGGCCACGTTGCGGACATTAGGCGTTATTGGGACGCCGCTCCCTACGATGGATGCTGTGGATCTGACGCTCGTTGACTGGTACGCGGCAGGGGCACAATTGTTGGAACAAGTCACTTTTCTGGGGTGTTCACCGGTGGTGCGCTTGGCAGCAGCCTACGACGGTGATACCGATTTTTGCCGGCTATGTCTACCGCCACCGCTACCGCATCCGGTTTGGCGCGCACCACCGGGTGCGTCGCCCCCCCGTTGTCCACGTTGTCGGACCGCTGACGCTACATGGCGCACCGCTCTTCCGGCATGGGAAGCGGATCCGGTGGCAAGCCGCCACGTCTGCCCTAGCTGCGGTCACGGCACCCCTCTGCACCAGTGGCGACTACGCGAGGCTGCCGGTTTTGGACGCAGTTACCTGGAACTGTGGGGGATACACCCTGGTGAGGCCGTACCTGGGGAAGTGCTGCTTGCCACCCTCGCTCAGTTGAGTGGCGGACCGTGGCGCTGGTTTTACTGGCTACCCACCTAAACCGCACCAGATACGAACACTTAAGAACTCCACACCAACGGCATATATCGCAACCCGCGCAGGATGCAGTGGGGAACGAACCGCATCATTTGCCTCATTCACCTTTTATTTCGCTTTGTTGAGATGCAAAAGGAAACCTGACGAAACGACGACCAAGGCTGGACCCAATACCAACGGCATGTATCGCAGAACAGGCGAGTAGCCAATTAGACTCAACCGAGTTCATCCTTGAATTGCGCTGAATCTAGGTGATGGCGGTGCAGGAGACGGTAAAATTCAGTGCGATTGCGTTTTGCTAGACGTGCCGCCTGGGTTACGTTACCGCGCGTCAAACGAAGCAAGCGCACCAGATAATCGCGTTCAAAATCAGTACGTGCATCCTCTAGGGAGGGAATGCCTTGAGGCTCACCACGTAACGCACGACCAACCAACCCCGGAGGGATAACGGGTCCGGTGGATAGTGCAACCACCTGCTCCACAACGTTGTAGAGCTGCCGTACATTACCTGGCCAAGGGGCCTGAACCAACAATTCCATCGCTTCAGGGGTGAAGCGCAGGTCTTTGTGGTCATAACGTTCAGAAAGGGTTTCGAGGAAGTGGTCTGCCAGAAGCAGGATATCTTCGGGACGTTCGGCTAGAGATGGCAGACGGAGGGTCACTACGCACAAGCGGTAGTAAAGATCCTCCCGAAAGCGTCCACTTCTCGTTTCAACCTCTAGATCGCGGTGACTGGCGCAGAGGATGCGGACATCTACGGCGACACTCTGAGTGGCGCCCACCGGACGGACCTGGCGTTCCTGCAATACGCGCAGCAATTTGGCCTGAAACGAGAGCGGCATATCTCCCACCTCATCCAGAAACAAGGTACCGCCCCCAGCGGCCACAAACATACCCTTGTTACTATTTATGGCTCCGGTAAAGGCCCCCTTGACGTGACCGAATAGCTCCGACTCCAGCAGATTCTCCGGGATGGCCGCGCAATTCAGGGCCAGAAACGGTCCCCGGGCACGACGCCCCGCACGATGGATGGCTCGTGCGAGCAACTCCTTGCCGGTGCCACTATCGCCGTGGATGTAGATACTGGCATCCCCTTCTGCCACCCGTCGGGCTTGGGAAAGAATCTCCTCCATGGCGCTACTACGGGTAATGATGTCGGCACGCCACGCCGCCGCTGTTGCTGATGCGTCGGGGGCACGCAGGCGTACCGCCGCCTCAATCTGCTCCAGCAGCAAACGTGCATCGAACGGTTTGGTGAGAAAACCGAAGATCCCGCGTCGAGTAGCATCCACCGCCTCAGGGATGGTGCCATGGGCGGTCAGGATGATTACCGGCAGGGTCGGATGACGACGATTCACGGTATCGAACAAGGTCATGCCGTCCATACCGTCCATGCGTAGATCGGTAAGCAAAACCTGCGGGCGGAAGGTGGAGAGTATGCCCAGGGCCTGTTCACCACCACCAGCACCCGCAACCTCGTAGCCCGCCGCGCTTAGGCGGATAGTGAGCAGGCGCAACAGGTCTGGATCATCGTCAACCACCAATACTCGCGGCTGGGAGGTAACCGAGTTAGAAGAATCAGTGGCTTTTGCGCTCATCCATGCTCTTCTCGATAGAGGTAAGGTCCTTGAGTTTTCGGCGCAGCTCGACGGCCTCGTGACGAGCGGCATCCCGTTCCTCCCTTGTCTCCACCAATTCCTTGCGCAGGATAGTTAGCTCATCATCCTGAATATCGGTCGCCTGCTCCGCCTTGGCCTGGGCGAGATCGGCGGCCTCGCATGACCACGCATAACCGCCCTTGCGCGCCAATGCTCGGATTTCACGCTCACGGGCGAGCAGCAGCAGTAATTGGACGGATCCCCGTGCGTCCATTGGTCGTTGCCGCAGAAATCTCTCCAACAAAAGAGTGGCCCGACTTACATCACCACGATTATTGCGCCCCAGAAGCATGGCCGCCAAACGCGGCAACGCCTTGGGATCAGAAGCCGCCGCCCGTTCGACCTGGACCAAGCTACGGGCCGAAGGTCGCACCAAAGTCGCAGCGACGAGCGTCGCTGCTTCGTCTCCCCCCTCCAGGGCCGGTTTCACTATTGCAGTCGTTGTTTGGGGAGCAACAACTTTGGGGGTAACCGTCACAACCGGCGATACCTCCGGGGGAGCGGGTACAGGGACCACCACCTCGGTAGCCTTTGGGACTGTTTTACTCACTACTGGAAGCATCTCCGCTGCAGGAAGCGGTGCCTTTACGGGGACAGAGAGCACGGTCTCAGCAGCCTTCGGGCTAGCTGGTGCGCCTTTCACGGCGGGGGATGTTTCTTTCGCGGGCGGTGGTGCCTCTGTGGTCTTCACTGCCTGTGGCGTGGTCGGTGCCTCCGTAGGAACTAGTGTTTCTACGATAGAAGAGGTCTTTGCGGGATTAATTACCTCCGTAGCCTTCACAACAACAGGGGTTACCTTGGTTGTCGTTGTTGCCTCATCAGGCGTTGGTGCCCCCGGCACGGCAGACACCTTCGCCGTTGCCGACATTTCTGCAGCAGTGGAGGATTCCAGGGAAGAGGCTGGTGGTCTTACTGCAATCGGTACATCTCCCCCGTGGGGAGATACTTCAGCCGTTGAGGCATCGGTGGAGTGTACCTCTAGTGGCGCTACGACACAGACCACTAACAGTAGCGTCTTCAACCATCTACCCATTGCGGCGTTTTCTCGCAAGGTAAGTTGTAGATACATCCTCACGAAGTCCCCCTCCTGGTATCCAATGGCAGGGTGACTCGCAGGCAAGCCCCGGCCAGTTCACGGGGAGACACCGCCTCGATATGACCACCGTGGGCGTAGACATATTCCCAGGCAATGGACAGCCCAATACCCGTCCCCTTGAGATGACCGCCACCAGCGTACCGCCCCTGATAGAACGCCTCGAACACTTTGTTGCGCTCCTCTTCTGCAATGCCGGAACCGGCATCTTCTACCTCCAAGACTACCGTTTCACCATGCCGTTCCAGGCGCAGCATAAGCGCGCCGTCTTGGGGTGAGAATTTCACCGCATTGGACAACAAATTATCTACCACCACTCGAAGCTTTTTGGCGTCACCGCGCAGGGTGAGTCGAGTAAGCGCTAAGTGCAACCTGAGCCCCTTGGCGATCATTGCGGGGCGATGGTCGGTAATCACCTCTCGAACCAGGGCATCGAAAAATACCGGGGTCGCTAGCAGGGTACCGTGTTCGGAACGGGCCAAACTGAAGTTGAGTAGGTCTTCGATGAGCCGCTGCAAGGTTGCCGCATTGGTCTTGAGGATGGCAACGATCTCAGCCTGGCCAGGAGACAGTTCACCAACAACCCCCTCGGCCAACAGGTCCGTCCCCTCTCGCAACGCCGTGAGTGGAGTCTTGAGTTCGTGAGAGACCTGGTGCAGAAATTTGGTCTTCTCCTCCTCCAGTTCCACCAAACGTCGGCGTAACCAATCCAAACGCTCCCCTAATTCTTGCAAGTCACGAGGGCCGAGCACCACCACCGGGGTAGCAAACTCGCCATCACCCAAGCGGCGTAACGCGGTGTCTACCTGACGAATAGGACGATTAATAAGCACCACGAACAACCCAGCGAGGACCAACGCCGCCGGACCCAAGGCTACCGCTTGCCAATACAGGAAGTACTGCGTGCTGGCGGTGGTGCTCTCCATAACATCCACCTCGTGTTCGATGAGGGCCTTACTATCGGCTAGGACCTCATGCGACAAACCGGAAAGCTCGGTGAGATCGCGCACCGCAATCGGTACCGCCTCCGCATCGGGACGACCATCGGCAAGGTGGGCGCGAACCTGTTTGGCCAGCTCGCTAAGATGCCGCAGACGCTGACGCTGCACATCGTCTAGAGGCAGGTCATCCAATTCGGCGGTAGTGCGGGAAAAATCTTCGTGGGTACGTCGATAGAGGTCCAACAGCGGCAACTCACCCACTACCTGGTACTGACGCACCACACGTTCCATGTCGGTAGCCTTCTCGACCAGGACCGAACTGGCGCGGGTAGCCGTCACCGCTCGGAATACTGCTTTCTGACTCTGGGCCGATAACTGCTGAAGGTGCACGGCGGTGTAGACCAACCCCCCAATCGGGGGCAGGGCCACCAGACCAAAGCCAAACAGGGTGAGTTGTAAGAGAGAGCGAGGATGTAGCGCCATGGTGTGGAAACCGCCGACCGAAACGGCGAAGGTTAGACGCTACTAAACCTTTGACGCCAATACCTGGAAATGGGTGAAAAATGGTGCCTATGAGTAGCCCCCACGGCTTCACCTGTCTTCCGATAGGAATATTCTACCTTGTGCCTGGGCATGAAGCGCGCGTCATTTCCACTAACTATTTGTTTATAAATGATTTATCGAAACGTGCACACGCACGAACCACCTAAACGAATTGGCGCGCCCAAGAGGATTCGAACCTCTGACCTTTGGCTCCGGAGGCCAACGCTCTATCCATCTGAGCTATGGGCGCGAAAAGACCATGGAATATGCTGATTGGGTAGATTTACTCTATCGCATTCGCACCGGTCATCCACTATCAAATCTATTATATTCTTTATCCTCTCGGCTTCAAGACTGCCCTGTGGGAGGGCGTCAGTGCCGAGATTTCCCGGTTCCGGCGGTTGCCGTGCTTGAGCGAGGTGCTTTTGTGAATGATTTCAATGCGATTTTGATCGGGCTGATTGCCCTGGCGGTGTCGGTTTTTGTTGCCGATAAGATCATCGGTGAACGTGGGCCGGGCACCCCGAACCCAGCGGAGACGCAGGCGATTGCTGAACGTATCCGCCCGTTAGGACAGGTAAATGTGGCAGTTCCAGCGCCTGTGGCGGCGATACCAACAGCAACTCCGGTCTTGGTCTCGAGTGCGCCCCCTCCGAGCCTCCTCGCTGCCAGTGTTCCCCCGCCCACAGGGCAGAAGGTGGAACCAACACCGACAAATACCCCAGGAATGATTACCAGTGGCACCTCAGATGCCCCTGCAAATCCACCGCCCCCGGTCGCTGCTGTCGAACCCACCCAACCGGAGGTATCGGCCCCCCCCATTGATCTTGCCGCAAGTAAAAAAATCTACGTTAACGCCTGCTTCGCTTGTCATGAGACGGGGGCTGCCGGTGCCCCCAAGCGTGGCGACCAAGCCGCCTGGCACTCACGCATTACCCAAGGAATGGATACCCTTTTAGCGCACGCCATGAACGGGATCAATGCCATGCCACCCAGGGGAGGAAATCCAACACTCACTGAAGAGCAAATCGTAACGGCAATTCACTATCTGGTTCTCGATATCGAAACCAATCAATAGCCTTGGATCGGCTGGCCAACGATGATTCTTGTTTCGACTGCCGCTGGGGCGACACCAAAAAACCGAATGGTACGAAAAGGTGATGCGGGTGGATTCCCCACGACCTCTATAGTCGGATGCGGCCGAAACAAGAATTGTCGCCATAACGAATGTGATGTATCCCTTCGCGGATATACCAATGTATTTATGCTTGATGCAGGACATGGGGGGCGCAAAACGGCGCTCGCGCCAGGTTGTCAAGGAAATTAGGTGCTAAATGAATGACGATACCGTTGTGGATAGCGAACTCGAGACGGTCGCAAATACTTCACTCGCCTAACAAATACATACAGTTATAAATAGCACACAATACGCAATGAGGGTTTCCGCTAGCCTAACTACGTAGAATCCTATGACATGAGTGAGAACAGGGTGCCTTATACTGGTTCCAGAAGAAGATTCGTAGATTCTTAGATTCTTAGATTCTTATCGTTATTGGTGAGTTCGTCACAAATTAACCGTGATGATAGTAACGGAGTCCTCGCGATGATCAAAGTACGCAACCCCTCAGCTTCCCGTCACTCGGAGCATTGCGATTGGCTGCCGGCGGTGCTGGATCTTGCCCGAGAGGCAGGGGACCGTATCCTGGCTGTCTACAACAGTGACATCGCGGTGCGCCGCAAGGATGATTCTACCCCCGTGACAGCGGCGGATTTAGCCGCCCATCATACCCTCATTGACGGGCTTAGCCTCCTGACCCCCCACCTCCCGGTCCTTTCCGAGGAATCTAAACATATCCCCTTCGAGGAACGTACACGCTGGCGACGTTACTGGTTGGTGGATCCTTTAGATGGAACAAGAGAATTTATCAATCGCAACGGTCAGTTTACGGTTAATGTTGCCCTAATCGAAGACCACGAACCAGTCATGGGAGTGGTTTTGGTTCCCACCACTGGGGTTTGTTATTACGCTTGTCGCGGCGAGGGGGCGTTTCGTCAGACCTCTCCCGAGGCAGTCCCGGAGCCGATCCATAGCCGCCCGTTCCGTGGTGATTGCCTGGTTGTGGCGGGAAGTCGTTCTCACGGCACGGAGGCGCTACAGCGTTTCCTCGATAACCTCCCCACCTGTGAAGTAGTGAGTCTGGGGAGTGCACTTAAGTCCTGCCTGGTAGCGGAAGGCAAGGTTGACCTCTACCCACGTCTCGGTCCTACCTCCGAATGGGATACCGCCGCTGCCCAATGCGTGGTGGAAGAGGCAGGCGGAGCGGTGACCAACGTTCGCATGGAGCGTCTGCGTTACAACACCAAGCGATCCCTACTCAATCCCCACTTTTTTGTCTCGGGTGACCCGCGCCGCGACTGGTCACGGTTCCTTTTTTAACCCCCTCGTTTAAGCCGGCTTGATCCGCGAGGTCCACGCTAAATAGCGCAACTGGCCTTCCGTCTCTCGCTGTCCCTTTGCCTGCCCCAAACGCTCCCACCTTACCGAAGCCACCCAGCGGCGGCAGGTGGAGTCGTGACCTGGCGAGGATAACGCTGAACGAACGACGATACTCGCCGAAAGAGTCAGACCGAAGCATGAGATTTCTTGCCAGACAAACAACGCCCCCTGGATATTCACTGAATTCTCCATTCTTCACATGGAGATTTTGTATACATCGATCTCGAACCGAAGCGCCCAGGTACTCGTCAAAACCTTCGAAAAGCCTTCATCTTTCTTAATCAAATCGATAGAGAAAAGACAATGGCACAACTACGCTAGCCTCGACTATTACCACAATAATCGGTAGATTGTTCTTCGCTCCCAATTCGAATTTTGACGATTTTCCCACAAAATTCTAGCAACAATATCAACTTTTCCTTACCGTAACGCATCCTTCTTGCCAATGTTGCGATGCAGCTTCGGTTTTTCGCTCTCAAATAGATGCCCATTCGGTTCACGCATCCCTATAAGCTACAGCCATCCACACCATTCCAACCATCACAAACACAAGAATTATTGATCGGAAAAATTCGATGTTTTGTTGCAGTGAAGCATAATATTGTTGGCTCAAGCGGGGCACTGTCGAATACTTTCCGAATATCCGATGAGTCTGGATAGGATAATTACCATGAAGGAATCTCCAGGTAGAACAATTATTTATTGTATGGTACCTCAGTGGCTTTTGTCGTTATTGTGGATGGGAATTTGTACAGTCTAAATTATCATAAATATCGGAAAGTTATGTGAATCCTTTGCCTCGTGATTGCCCTCTGTTGTCGCCGCATCGTTACGGCCAACCTATTTCCTAATATCTCGACTGGGTTTGTTCGTAGCCTATCCAATTGGTAAAGCCTCCCTCCCCTAACGGGCAGAAACGGAATTCCTGACTATATCGAGATGGGTATGGGCGATATACCAACAAACATGACAAGGTGATAATTCCAAATTTTAGATTTTCTCCCTTTAAAAGACGTTGTACACAGGAGAACCAGATGGCTGTTTCCCACGATGACCTGAAGCAAGCGCTCACTTTCCGTCGGTTCAAGGATGGTGATGATAAACATCGACCGTGGCAAGAAGAAATTTTTAAGGCCAGTTGGAGCCACAAGTGCCCCACCTACGTCCATCGCACCCCCCCCTGCCAGGGGAGCTGCCCTTCAGGGGAGGACATCCGGGGTTGGCTGGACATCGTGCGCGGTGTTGAAAAACCCATCAAGGGTATGCCATGGCAGGAGTACGCCTTCCGGCGTTCCACCGAAGCCAATCCCTTCCCGGCGATGATGGGACGCGTGTGCCCCGCCCCATGTGAGGATGGCTGCAACCGTAATGCCCTGGAAGATCACGTTGGTATTAACTCGGTTGAGCAGTACATTGGTGATTGGGCCATAGAAAATGGTCTGAAGTTTGTTGCTGGCGCCAGCACCGGCCGGAAGGTAGCCATCATCGGAGGCGGACCTGCCGGATTAGCTGCCGCCTATCAATTGCGACGCAAGGGGCATGGAGTCACCCTCTTTGACTCCTATGAACAACTCGGCGGCATGTTCCGCTTTGGTATTCCCGGCTATCGTGTCCCTCGCGACAAGCTTGATGCCGAGATCCAACGCATCATCGACATGGGGGTCGAGGTTCGACTGAATACTCGCGTTGGAAAAGACGTAACAATGGAGACCTTGGAAAAAGAGTTTGATGCCCTGTGTTGGGCGCTTGGCGCACAGGCCGGCAAGGACCTGCCAATCCCTGGTTTTGAGGAATCAATCAACTGTGTGTCCGGTGTTGCCTTCCTCTCGACTTTCAATCTGGGTCGATTGCAGATGGTCTCTCCCCGGGTAGTGGTGGTGGGAGGGGGTGATACCTCCATTGACGTTGCCTCAGTAGCCCGCCGTTTGGGACATATCACCGATAGCCACGATAAGGATCTGCCCGAGCGCGTCATCCTTGGCTACGCCGCTCACGATGTTTCGGGGTCCCTCACACGCATCGGTGCGAATGTGACATTGACCTCTTTGTTCCCCGTAGAAAAGATGACGGCGGCAGAACACGAGGTGCAGGATGCGCAACGCGAAGGGATCAAGATCCTCGGTGGAGTTCTACCCCTGGAGATCCTCCGCAATGCCGAGGGTCGTGCCGTTGCCATGAAGCTCTGTGAGTGTACGATGCAGGGCATGAAACCCATCCCCAAAGAAGGAACCGAATTCGTTATCGAGGCCGATCTGTTTGTTTCTGCAATTGGCCAGAAAGGCGATATGACAGGGATCGAATCTCTGGATAACGGACGCGGTTTCATCGACTGTGACCGGCATTATCAGGTCAAAGGTCGCAAGGGGCACTTCGTTGCTGGCGATATTGTGCGTCCTCACCTCTTGACTACCGCTATTGGCCAGGCCGCAATTGCAGCGGACTCCATCGATCACTACCTACGTAGCCAAGAACTCGCTCGTCGCCCGAAGGTGGATGTGCGTCACTTTAACCTGCTCACCAAATTAGATGAGGTCGGACTTTCCCCAACGGCCTTTAAATCCGAGTCGTCGGGAGTGGATGGTGGTTTACGTGGGACCTCCAGCGCTAATTTTGCGGTCCATAATTTTGAGGACCGTGCAGCGAACGACGTTATTCCCTATGAGAAATTGTTCCTGGGCCATTTTAAATACGTCCCGCGTAGTCGTCGCGAGGAGATTCATATCAATGCCGATGCGGTGCTCGGCAATTTTAGCGAGCGTCTGGTCGGGCTCAGTGAAACACAATCGAAGGAAGAGGCCGCCCGCTGCATGAGCTGCGGAATGTGCTTCGAGTGTGACAATTGCGTCATTTTCTGTCCGCAAGAGGCCGTTAAGCGCGTCCCCAAGAATCAATCCACCCTGGGCCGTTATGTCTATACGGATTATGACCGCTGCATCGGCTGTCATATCTGTGCCGATGTCTGTCCTACGGGATACATTGAAATGGGAATGGGCGAATAGGAGGATAACATTGTGAAGACCCTTGCCCTGGTAGGAATGCCTGGTTCGGGTAAGAGCGTAGTAACAACGTATCTCCAAGCACGGGGCTGGAAACGAATCTATTTCGGTGATTTGGTTCTCAAGGGGGTGGAAGCTAGCGGCCTCCCCCTTACCCCGGAAAATGAACGCTTGGTCCGTGAAGATCTCCGTCGCTCCCATGGCATGGCAGCGATGGCGATTCTCTCCCTACCGGAGATTCGCGCGGCATTGGTGGAGGGTCCAGTAGTTATCGACGGACTCTACAGCTTTAGCGAGTACAAGGTGTTGCGTGGGGAATTGGGTGATAATCTCATCGTACTTGCCGTAGCCACGGCGCGTACATTGCGTTACCAGCGCCTCACCCAACGCCCGGTACGTCCGCTTACCCCCGTCGAGGCCGAGGCACGGGATATCGCGGAGATTGAACGAATTGAAAAGGGCGGTCCCATTGCTATCGCCGACTACACCGTAATCAACAACGGTACTGCAGAAACGCTGCTGGCAACGGTGGATAACCTGTTACGGACAATCCTTTAGACAAACTCCCCACACAGCCTAAATTGCTGTCTGTAACCCATTCGATCGCTATTCCGGCAGGGATTGCCGGAATCCGAGTGTCGCCTCTGGAGGACCGTTATACGAGCGTAAAGAATTGTGCTGTAGTTATATTTCTTAGCTGCACCAACGTATAACAGACAAGAATATAACCTATTGTTTCACCCGCGAGTAAATGTTGGCCAACGTTCCGTAAAGAACTCAAAAAGTCAAAATTCCCTCGCCGGGCGGCAAGAATGCGAAGTAAAAAGCCCCCCACCGGGGCATATTTTCTCTGGTTGCGTTAGGGGCTTTCGCGGCGTAAACGCGGTTGGGCACTACCATCGTTAGATTCATAAAATCCCATAAATGACCATGCCTTGGCGAGAAGCAATTGAACGAGTCCTGAGAGAGGCCGAGGGTCCCCTACATTATGCTGAAATCTCAGAACAAGTATTTTCACGCGGATACTACAAAACTGAAGGAGCTACACCCGAGGCGACGGTCAACGCTCAGATTACTAGCTCCATAAAACATGAATGTGAGAAATCGCCCTTTGTAAAGGTTGGAAGGAGCATCTTTGCTCTTCGCTCTACTCCGATAGCAAATGTATTTTCCAAGACTTCAGCAGAAATTTCTATAACACCAAGAAGATCTAAACCGGGGGAGTTTACAGCGATAGAATAGCTAGATTCCGATGAGTCTGTAGTTAGATGTCTAGGTATGTACTGGCAACGCGATCTTGTAGTTTGGAGAAATGAACCGCGCATGTATGGAAAACAACAGACACTAGACATTATCGGAAACCCAAAACCTCACCCCCCGCCCCCCTCTCCTTAACAGGAGAGGGGGAGATTTTTTGCCTGTTCCGTCCAGGAGTTAAGCATAACAACGGAATAATTCTCCCCCTCTCCTGTTAAGGAGAGGGGGTTGGGGGGTGAGGTTTCCGATAATGTCTAATATAAATCAAGAGGTTGCGTTGTCCGGCAGAGCTAGGTAGGGGGTTTCCGATAAGGTCTATTGTATTGTGACCCACAAAAGATATAGCAAAGCCACCATAAAATGATTACGCGTAATTTGCGAAGACTTCCTCGGTAGTACAGCGTTCTCTTTTACGAATCGCCTTTAATTGCGCCCACTTATGTTCGATGGGATTGAAATCTGGCGAATAAGGGGGTAAATATTCCAGAATATGGCCCGCATTTTTGATGGCTTGTTGAATAGACCTTATCGGAAACCCCCTACCTAGCTCTGCCGGACAACGCAACCTCATGATTTATATTGACTGTGGTGGGTGATGAGGAGGTTTCCGATAAGGTCTATTGCCCATGTGGCTAGCAAAGAGGCCGCTGTTGTGGCGGACACGATGATTTCCTTACTCAAGCCTTTCGCTGATCATGTTCACACTATCACGACCGACAACGGCAAGGAGTTTTCTCAACATCAACGAATCGCCAAGGAACTGAATGCGGGGTTCTATTTCGCACACCCATATTCCTCTTGGGAACGTGGCGCCAATGAGAATATGAATGGACTAATCCGCCAGTTCTTTCCAAAGAAGATGAGTCTTAAATTCATCCCTGAAAAACTTATCCAGAGGGCAAAGGATTTCCTAAATCACCGGCCACGGAAATGCCTCGGGTTCAAAACTCCTTTTGAAGTGTTCAATAATGAGTTACAATCGATTAACCCACCCGTTGCACTTCAAGGTTGAATCCGCCTAGAATTATCGATTAATAGACCAGTCCACGTCCATGCTCAACGACACTGCGCTGACTGCGCACTATGCCGACATGCTATCGGCAATGGGTAGCGAGCCACGCTTGCGAATCATGCAGCTGTTGTTGAGTGCGCATCCCGAGAGCATGGTAGTAGGAGACATCGCCGTCGAGTTGAGCATCGCGAATTCCACCTTGTCGCATCACTTGGACAAACTGAGGAATGAAGCACTCGTCAGCGTGGTGCGCGAGGGCACCTTTCTTCGATACACCGTCAATACCCTGAGTTTGCAAGAACTGCTCGGATTTCTATATGCCGAGTGCTGTACTCGCAATAAGGCCATCGAACCTCAGAGGATCGTCTGTTGTAAATAGCTAATAACAGGAGATTATTTACGATGAATACTCACATCAATGTAAAAGAAATCGTCAAGGAAAAATACGGCCAGGCTGCTGTACGTGCGGCGCAAGGTGCACGCAATTCTTGCTGCGGCGGAGCCCCCGGCGATGGTTGTGGTACCAGCGATCCCATTACCTCGAATTTATATGACGTGGGCCAAGTCGGTGAGGTACCCGAAAAAGCGTTACTAGCCTCACTCGGCTGTGGTAATCCCACTGCACTAGCAAAACTCAGACCCGGAGAGACTGTGCTCGATTTGGGATCTGGCGGCGGTATTGATGTGCTGTTGTCGGCTCGGCGCGTGGGGCCTGCCGGCAAAGCCTTCGGTTTAGACATGACTGATCAGATGCTTGCCTTGGCCGAGGAAAATAAGAGCAAGAGCGGTCTGACCAACGTGCAATTCCTAAAGGGTGAGATCGAGAATATTCCACTACCTGATAACTCGGTAGACGTGATCATCTCTAATTGCGTGATCAATCTGTCGGGCGACAAGGATCGCGTGTTAAAGGAGGCGTTTCGGGTGCTGAAACCTAGCGGGCGCTTCGCCGTTTCTGACGTGGTGGTACGCGGTGAGGTGCCGTCAGCCATTCGCAAAAGTATGGAACTGTGGACCGGTTGCGTAGCTGGCGCTTTGGGTGACCAGGAATATCTGGCCAAATTGGCTGCCGCTGGTTTTGAAGATGCGACAATAGAAATCACGCGTATCTATGGTATAGACGATGCTCGCGATTTATTGGCAGGAGAAGGTGCAGAGGTTCAACAATTGGCCGAGCAGGTCGAGGCCAAATTTGCCAGTGGGTTCATCCGTGCAAAGAAACCAGTCACTAGTAATTGAGTAATCAGGCAGAGGCTCGTTTCAACAGGCTGTCCGCGCCCTCTCTCGGAGGGAGAGGGGGAGGTTTCGGATAATAGACCTTATCGGAAACCCCCTACCTAGCTCTGCCGGACAACGCAACCTCATGATTTATATTGACTGTGGTGGGTGATGAGGAGGTTTCCGATAAGGTCTATTGCCCATGTGGCTAGCAAAGAGGCCGCTGTTGTGGCGGACACGATGATTTCCTTACTCAAGCCTTTCGCTGATCATGTTCACACTATCACGACCGACAACGGCAAGGAGTTTTCTCAACATCAACGAATCGCCAAGGAACTGAATGCGGGGTTCTATTTCGCACACCCATATTCCTCTTGGGAACGTGGCGCCAATGAGAATATGAATGGACTAATCCGCCAGTTCTTTCCAAAGAAGATGAGTCTTAAATTCATCCCTGAAAAACTTATCCAGAGGGCAAAGGATTTCCTAAATCACCGGCCACGGAAATGCCTCGGGTTCAAAACTCCTTTTGAAGTGTTCAATAATGAGTTACAATCGATTAACCCACCCGTTGCACTTCAAGGTTGAATCCGCCTATAAATTAGGCTGACGAAGAAAGCCCGCGTAGGGTGCGGTGAGAGACGAACCGCACCCTACGCGTTGCCCAGTCGATGATGAAATCTCTGTGCAATAATGAAGGACGAATACTCCCTGTGCGGCCTTCTTTTTCGCCGTGAATTTGGCACAGCAACGTAAAAATAACCCCTAGGAAAAAACTCGATCATTTGTGTTACACAAATGATGCGGCTCGCTCCTCACCGCATTCTACACAGATTGGAGGAACAAATGAAGAGAATCGCCGTATTTTGCTATGGAATTATTGGCTTTTTGTTATTTACTAACCTGCGCGTTGGTTAGGGGACAAGCAAGTAAAAATAATCTATTATTAGTCCAACCAAAAAATAAGACATGAAATTGCTAAAATTATGAAAAATTCTGATGGACGTTCTCTCGATCACTCTACCCTTGAGTATATAAGGCTTCAAGCAGTAAAAGCTGTACGTAAAGGAATGTCTCCTAGGGAGGTGGGCGAGATTTTCGGTATGCACCGATCGAAGGTGTACGAATGGGTGAAGAAGGCAAAAGAGATGGGTCTAGCTACGTTAAATGCGAAACCTGTCCCTGGAAGAAAATCCTTCATCAATGAACAGCAAGAAGGAATACTCGTATTCTGGCTGTGCGCATTTACCCCATTGGATTTTGAATTCTCGACAGTCTTATGGACAACTGAAATGATAAAGACATTAATAGAGAGGAAATTTTCTATTTACATGAGTCGTTCCGCGGTGGGCCGTTTTTTGCGCCGCATTAATTTAACTCCACAACGGCCAGTATATCGTGCGATAGAGAGGGACCAATTTTCAGTAGATAATTGGATTAACAAAGAGTTTCCTAGAATCAAAGAGTTGGCAAGTAATGAGGGTGCTATAATCTATTTTCTTGATGAGGCTGGGGCGCGCACCGATTATCACGCGGGTACAACTTGGGGGCTAGAAGGTTTAACTCCCATAATTCCCTCCACTGGTGGACGTTATCGCATAAATATGATCGCTGCGATAACTTCTGAAGGAAAGATGCATTTCCAAATAGGTCCCTCATCGCTCAATGGTGGTGCGTTTGTTGAATATCTAAAAATTTTGGCTCAAGAGAATTCATGCCCCATCTATATTGTAACAGACGGGTATTCTGCCCATCATGCAAAAGTAGTTAAGGAATATCTGGAGACGACAAATGGAAAGGTTAAAATATTCTTTCTTCCCACCTATTCTCCACACCTTAATCCTGTCGAGCTAGTATGGAGCAATATTAAGACACAAGGAATTGCGCGTCACCTTATTCGTAATGTGGAGGAGTTAAAAAATAAAGCTACTCAACTTTTAGAGGATTTAAAAAAATCGCCAGAGAAAGTCAGAGAACTTTTTAAAGAAGAATCCGTCCAATATGCTATTTAGCTGGAGTCCCCTAACCAACGCGCAGGTTAGTAATGCGAGCCTGCTCTATTTTGTTGGTTTTGTTGGTAACCTGCCTTTCCTGCCAAAGACGGTTGACTCTGGTTTTGCACCCTCTCTACCTTTTGCGATTCTACTCAATATTGCGTTCATTGCTATTTTCGGGCTGCAACATTCTTTCATGGCCCGCCCAGAATTTAAACGCTGGAGTTCCCGGTTCCTAGAAGAATCTATGGAACGGAGCACCTATGTGATATTAGCAAGCCTCTTGCTCTTCATGTTGTCCTGGCATTGGCAACCCTTGCCAATGGCGGTTTGGAATATTACCAATCCTCCGGGATATTTTATTCTACGTGGATTGTTTTGGTTGGGATGGGGTTTGGCAATATTTTCATCGGGATTGATCGATATTCTCGATCTGACGGGCCTGCGTCAGGTCAGCGCTTACCTAAAGGGTGTTCCCCATGCCCCTCCTGAATTTAAGATACAATCTATTTATCGATATATTCGACACCCGATAATGCTGGGCACGCTCATTGGTTTGTGGGCAACTCCAACAATGACAGCCGGTCATCTGTTGTTATCGGTAGGATTCAGTACTTATATCTTTGTTGGCATCGTCTATGAAGAAAGAGATCTGGCTGGAATTATCGGGGAAAAATATCGAGACTACCAACGAACGACAAAAATCATAATTCCTTTTGTCTTTTAACAAAGCAACTCCCAGGCATTCATATCAAAAATAGATGAATCGTCCACACTAGAAAATGGGATGCGTATCTAGCCAACAAGTATTAGTTACCAAAGTAACGGTTCAACGGTTTGCTAAGCAGCCAATTGGCTTTTGTTACGTTAATGGCAGTAAATCGACAAAGCGCAGAAGGTTCCCAATAATGGCTGATCTGTTCGAGCCAATTGTCCGCCACTTCGATAGCTGCGACTATTTACCGACATGGCGGGCTATGCAGCAATTCACTGCTACGCGCACCCCTCTGACCCCCGATGAAATTTGGTTGTTGGAACATCCGCCCATTTATACCCTGGGCCAAGCCAGTCGCCCTGAACATCTCCTGAACCCTGAAGCTATTCCGGTCATTAAAACAGATCGAGGTGGTCAGGTTACCTATCATGGCCCAGGACAAGTCGTTGCCTATACGCTCCTGGATATTGGACGGCGTGGACTGGGAATACGACACCTGGTGAATATGTTGGAACAGGCGGTGGTAAACCTACTTAGGGATTACAATATCACTGCCCATGCTCGTCCCGAAGCTCCCGGCGTCTACGTGGGAGCGGCCAAGATTGCCTCCTTGGGGCTACGGGTCCGCCATGGTCGTGTCTATCATGGATTGGCCCTCAATGTTGCGATGAATCTCTCTCCTTTCGCCCGAATTAACCCTTGTGGATATCCGGGTCTAGCGATTACTCAACTCTCTGATCTTGGCGGTCCTATCGATTCAGCGAAGGTTGCCAAGGCATTATCTATACATTTGCTTGGGGTTTTAGGGTGAACTATGTCATCGTCCGGTAACAATCGCGCCGTAGAGTTTGCTTCAATCAATCTTACGAGGTTCATCGCATGAAATTTCTAAGAAATACGGTATCTACCCTGTTAGTGACAGGTATAACCCTTGCGTTTCCGATCCAAGCCGCTGAGATTACTGGTGCCGGCGCTACCTTTCCCGCACCGATCTACGCTAAGTGGGCCGATGTCTACCAAAAGGAAACCGGTCACAAGATCAATTATCAGTCCATTGGTTCTGGGGGCGGCATCAAGCAGATCACGGCTAAGACCGTAGATTTTGGTGCCTCGGACATGCCCCTCAAGCCCGAAGATCTGGAAAAAAGTGGATTGATTCAATTTCCTGCGGTAATTGGCGGTGAGGTATTGGCATATAACCTACCCGGCGTCAAATCCGGTGAGGTGCGTCTGACGCCTGCCGTTCTTGCCGATATCTATCTCGGTAAGATCACCAAATGGAACGATAAAGCCATCGCGGATCTAAATCAAAAGCAGCCTTTGCCTGACCAGGCTATTGCCGTGGTTCGCCGTGCCGACGGATCAGGCACCACCTTCCTCTTCACCAATTACCTATCCAAGGTCAGCCCCGAATGGCAGCAAAAAGTGGGTGAAGGCACCGCCGTACAATGGCCCGTGGGTCTTGGTGGTAAGGGTAACGAGGGCGTCGCCGCCTTTGTTCAACGCATCCCCGGCGCTATTGGTTACGTAGAATTCGCCTACGCCCTGCAGAACAAAATGAGTTATGTGTTGCTACAAAACGCAGCGGGCAACTATCCCGTACCCGGCAATGCTTCCTTCAAGGCCGCAGCGGCCCAAGCGGATTGGACCAAATCTGCGTTTTACGAGATACTGACCAATGAATCGGGTAAAGATGCCTGGCCAATTACCGGGGCTACCTTCATCCTGATGCATAAGGCCCAAGACAAGCCACAACAAGGTACTGAGGTCTTAAAGTTTTTCGACTGGGCCTATAAAAATGGCGCAAAATTGGCCGAAGAACTTCATTATGTACCGTTGCCTGATAGCCTAATCAAGACCATTCGCACCAGTTGGGGCGAAGTCAAAGACGCATTCGGCAAGTCAGTCTACCAATAATTAGAGGATAATCCTCCACCACCAATTCCCGCAACGCGCATTAGGTAGCGTCGCGGGAATTTTCTTTTGTGCATAAAACACTATGGCCCATCATTCCGCTTTCTGGCATCGCTTTGGCGATTGGTTGTTTTTCAACCTAAGTCGATTCTTCGCATTACTGACTTTGCTCCTGTTATTGGGGATTATATTATCGTTATTGCATGGCGCAATGCCGGCTATCGATCGTTTTGGTTTTGCCTTTCTGTGGACCGGTGAATGGAATCCGCCCAAGGATCGGTTTGGCGCAATGATCCCCATCTACGGTACGTTAGCTACCTCCACGGTGGCGTTGCTAATTTCGATCCCAATTAGCTTCGGCATTGCATTATTTCTAACCGAACTGGCGCCAGCTTGGTTACGCCGTCCCTTGGGGATCACCATCGAACTCTTGGCCGGGATCCCCAGTATCGTTTATGGAATGTGGGGCCTGCTGGTCTTTGTGCCGATATTCTCTCAGCACATCCAACCATTACTCGCGGCAACCCTGGGGAAACTTCCTCTCATCGGTGCATTTTTCGAGGGACCACCACTCGGTATCGGTATCCTTAGCGCAGGGATTATTTTGGCGGTAATGACGATTCCCTTTATTGCCTCGGTAATGCGTGACGTATTTGAGACTACACCTGCAATGCTCAAAGAATCGGCCTACGCCCTCGGCGCCACGACCTGGGAGGTGATCTGGCATGTGGTCCTGCCCTATACCAAAGTTGGTGTTATCGGTGGCATCATGCTGGGGCTGGGGCGTGCCCTTGGGGAAACCATGGCGGTAACCTTTCTTATTGGCAACACGAATTTCTTCAACGGGATATCCCTCTTCCTGCCGGGAAATAGTATCGCTTCGGCCTTGGCCAATGAATTTGCTGAGGCCGACTCGCCACTCTATACTGCCGCATTGATTGAACTTGGATTGATCCTGTTCGTGATTACACTAATCGTGTTGACGCTCGCAAAGTTGTTGCTCATGCGATTGACGATGCGCGAAGGAAATTACACATGAACATCCCTTTACGCAAATTGCGCGCGGTCAAGAATTACGTTGCCTTAGCTATTTCCATGATGGCCATGGCATTCGGCCTTTTTTGGGTGATCTGGATTCTTGCCACAACCATCGATCTGGGCATCACGAGCCTCTCATTACAATTGTTTACCGAGATGACCCCACCACCTGGATCTGCTTCCGGTGGTTTGGCCAATGCCATTGTCGGTAGTCTGATCCTGGTGGTGCTGGCGACGCTAGTGGGTACGCCGGTGGGATTGATGGCGGGGGTCTATCTGGCAGAATATGGTCGTCACACCTGGCTTGGACACATGACACGGTTTATCAACGATTTACTATTGTCATCACCTTCCATTATTGTCGGCCTGTTCATCTATGAGGTTTACGTAGCAAAGGTCGGACACTTCTCCGCTACGGCAGGAGTGGCGGCGCTGTCGCTGATCGTCATCCCCGTGGTGATTCGTACAACGGAAAATATGCTTCGCTTGGTACCTAACGGGTTACGTGAGGCGGCTTTTGCGTTGGGCGCACCGAAGTGGCAGGTTATTGGCAAAGTAACCTTGAAGGCGTCCCTCACCGGTGTTACGACCGGGGTATTGCTGGCCGTAGCCCGAATCTCCGGTGAGACAGCGCCCCTGCTGTTTACCGCATTGTCCAACCAATTCTGGAGCCTTGATATCAATGCGCCCATGGCCAGTTTACCAGTGACAATCTTCAAGTTTGCCATGAGTCCCTTCGAGGATTGGCAGGATCTCGCTTGGGCAGGTGTCTTTTTAATCACCCTGGGCGTTCTTGGTCTCAATATCCTTGCCCGTGCACTATTTTTGCGTGAGAACAATAGTTAGGATTCCTGAAGATGATGAATAGAAATTCTTCGGTCGCTGCGGGGACGTGTCAGATCTTGATGCGAAATCTCAATTTCTACTATGGAAAATACCAGGCCTTGAAGAATATTGAGATCGAGGTATTCAAGCAGCGAATCACTGCCTTTATCGGACCTTCCGGTTGTGGCAAGTCGACACTACTCCGAGTCTTGAATCGCATGTATGACCTCTATCCAGAACAACGGGCAGAGGGAGAAGTTCTACTGAGCGGTCGGAATATTCTCGACCATGATATCGACGTGAACGAATTACGCGCCAAGGTCGGCATGGTCTTTCAGAAGCCCACGCCTTTTCCAATGTCAATCTACGACAACATCGCATTTGGTGTCCGCTTACACGAGCGACTAACCCGCGTCGATATGGACGATCGCGTCGAATGGGCCTTGCGTAAAGCTGCACTTTGGGGTGAGGTAAAAAACAAGCTCTCGCAGAGTGGGATCAGTCTTTCCGGTGGACAGCAACAACGCTTGTGTATTGCCCGGGCGATTGCAGTAAAACCAGAGGTATTATTACTGGACGAGCCTACCTCGGCGCTGGACCCGATTTCAACGATGCATATTGAAGAATTACTGCAAGAGTTGAAACAGGATTTTACCATTGTCATTGTTACCCACAATATGCAACAAGCGGCTCGTGCCTCAGACTATACTGCCTACATGTATCTTGGCGAATTGATAGAATTCGGTGTTACCGATCAGATTTTTGTCAAGCCCAACAAAAAAGAAACTGAAGACTATATCACCGGTCGTTTTGGTTAATCGCTGGAGAGGAAACAAACTAAATGTTTACTAAGGACCACACCGCCAAGATGTACGATCAAGATCTGGATTCCATCCGAAGCCGAGTATTGCTCATGGGGGGCTTAGTGGAAAATCAGATTCGTTCTGCAATTGCTGCTTTCTCTGAAGGAGATGCAGACAAGGCCGATGCCATAGACACAGAGGACCATCGGGTCAATGCCTTGGAGGTAGCTATTGATCTAGACTGTGCCCAGATTATTGCACGTCGCCAACCAGCCGCAGTGGATCTGCGAATGCTCATGGGGATCAGCAAGATTGTTACGGACCTGGAACGATGTGGTGATGAAGCAGCCAAAATCGCACGAATGACGCGGACGATCTACAGTCGTGATATGTGCCGGGTATCCTGCATTACCGATGTGCGCGACATGGGCAATCTTGCCGTAGAGATGTTACGTACCGCCCTGGATACCTTTGTACGACAAGATGCGATAGAAGCCGCTAATATTGTACGTGAGGATCTGGAGATCGATGGTAAATTTAAGGGTATCACGCGTCAATTGATCACCTTCATGATGGAGGACCCGCGCATGATCTCCAGCGCCCTGGAGATCATGCTGATCGCTAAAGCAGTAGAGCGCATCGGTGACCATGCCAAGAATATCGCAGAGCAGGTGATCTACATCGTGCGAGGTACCGATGTGCGCCATGTAGCTATCGATCGTCTGGAATTGGAAGCCAAGGGCGAAAATCGTCACGGGTAAATAACTATGGCTGGCGTAACCCCTCGTTTGTTAGTAGTCGAAGATGAACCGGCGATTCGCGAATTGCTCCGCACAACCTTGACGCCAGCGGGTTTCGAGGTAGAAGTTGCCGAGAGCGCCGAGGCTGCCCTTACGTGTCTATGCGAATTTCTTCCAGAGGCTATTCTCATCGACTGGATGCTGCCCGGGATTTCTGGATTTCAATTGTTGCGACGATTACGTACAGAGGCCCGGACACGCAATCTGCCATTAATTTTGCTCACTGCTCGGGGCAGTGAGTCGGATCGCGTTACCGGTCTAGAAAGCGGTGCGGATGATTACATCACCAAGCCGTTTAGCCCACGGGAATTGGTCGCACGGTTGCGGGCGGTATTACGTCGGCGTGCGCCTCAACATGCGGGTGACTTTCTGGAACTGGGTGGCGTGCGGCTCGATCCATCAGCGGTGTTGGTTTCTGTCAAAGATCAGCACTGCCCTCTCGGACCAACGGAATTCAAACTTTTGCGTGTACTTATGGCCCATCCCGGGCGAGTATTCAGTCGCTGTCAACTATTGGACCTAGCCTGGGGAGAGGAGCGCTGTGTAGAGGAGCGAACCGTCGATGTCTCTATCCGTCGCCTACGAATCGCCCTGACGGATGCCGGCGGTGCGGGTGAAGCGCTGATCGAGACGGTGCGCGGCGTAGGTTACCGGTTTACCACCCCATGAACCTTTGGATGGCCTTTCTCCTTCGCCTGTTGCTGCTATTTACCTTCGCGGTCATGGCGAACCTGTTCTTTGGTCCATGGACGGCGGTAGGCATATTGGTAGCGGGTTTTATTTTGATCCATGGCTACCACCTGTGGCAGTTGGCTCGTTTGCGGGATTGGCTGGCCCAACAGACTCGTGAGGAGGGGGGAAGTGTGGGGACTGCCCCGCTCCCGGATGCGTTGGGTGCCTGGGGCGACGCTTTCGCGGCCCTTTTCCGGCTACATCGAGCGGAACGTGCCGCCCAACGCTATCTAACCACCGCCCTGGCACACCTACGCAAGGCGGCAGAGGCACTGCCAGAGGGCGTGGTGTTGTTGGATAAAACCATGCACATCGAATGGGTGAACCCCCAATCCGCACGGGATCTAGGTATTGATCCAGAGCGAGATCGTGGGACCCTCATCACCCACCTTGTTCGGGACCCGGAATTCAGTACCTATCTAGCGGTGGGGGGAGACGCCATCGTACTTCATCGTTCAGGAGAACCCGCACGAACCCTTTCGGTGGCGGTGGTGCCCTTTGCGGAGACAGGACGGCTACTCATTAGTCGCGACATTTCAGCCATTGAACAGGCAAACACGGTGCGTCGCGATTTTATTGCCAACGTATCCCATGAGCTGCGCACCCCGCTAACGGTGATCGTTGGTTTCTTAGAAAATTTGCTGGATGAGGCACACGAGAGTGAAAATGCAATCAATACCACCGACTCTACCGCCGCAAGGGCACGCCATTCTGCATTGGCGCTGATGTCGGAACAGGTAGGACGGATGCAACAACTAGTGGACGACCTCCTGACGCTATCGCGCCTTGACGAATACCGTATTCCCGAGTACGAAGAAACGGTAGACGTACCCGCCCTGTTGGCAGAGTTGGCCAAAGAAGGCATTGCTCTCTCTGCGGGAAATCACATCATCACCGCAAATATCTCCGCGACAGTACCTCTGCGTGGCAATCCGCAAGAGCTACGAAGCGCATTTACTAATCTTGTCTCTAATGCCGTGCGTTATACATTGGAAGGGGGCAGAATTACGCTACGCTGGAAACTTATCGGCGAACAGCCGGTTTTTGAGGTAACAGATACCGGGGTAGGGATCGCCCAAGAGCATATTCCTCGACTTACCGAACGTTTCTATCGCGTCGATAAGGGACGCTCCTCCGCCACCGGTGGCACGGGTCTCGGTCTTGCTATTGTTAAACATGTGGTACTCCGCCACGGTGCCCGCTTGGAGATTCAATCCGAATTAGCGAGGGGAAGTACCTTCCGGGTCATATTCCCAAGTGAACGAATAGTGCGGGACATCGCAATCATTGATGAACAGATAATTTGCCGCCCATTATTGCTCAATAATCGTATAATAACCATTGAGGGGGAATAATTACATCGTATATCAGGTTGCTAACGCCTATGAATACCTTCAGCACGTAGGTTGATCTGAACATTTTTTTGAGAAGCTCAACTTTGAAACGTAAGCAATTCGCAGAATAATTATGTTGAACTCCCTTCGTCAACCCAACCTATGCGCTAAAATACCTCCGAGGTGTTTCGTGCACTGTGCGAGCACGAGACGACCTAATCCATATATTTCACCAGAAAAGAGTTATACCCCTGATGACGCAGAAAGATCATGAAAATATGGCTATACACGCAATATTTATCTAATTTTCATTCATCCTAATCAACACCGTATGCGCCTAACACCAAAAGAGATAGAGCTAATCAAAAAAGCCTTTCATGAAATCATGGGGGATGGAAGAATTTATCTCTTTGGTAGTCGCGTGGATGATACTAAAAGAGGAGGAGACATCGATCTCTATCTGTGTCCTCGAGAGTGTACGGACAACATGCATCAAAAAAAGATTAAATTCTTAGTAAAGCTTGATGAATACCTTGGTGAGCAAAAAATCGATGTAGTGATTGCTAGGGATCAAACCAGGCTCATCGAACAAGAGGCGCTAAGAACGGGCTTAGAATTATGACAAACAAAATCGAAACTTTCGCCGAAAGACTTTATGAGTGTAACCGCCATAAAGAGAAATTACTGTTTTCCGCCAAGCGCCTTGAGGCTCTTATGCCCCTAACTATCGCCAGGTATGAGGAGCTGAGCATGGAAGAGGAAAGTTTTATCGATCAAATGGTTTTCCGATTCTCGAAACTTCAAGACGCGCTTGGCGAAAAACTTTTCCCATCATTGCTTGAACTCATGAGTGAAGAAGTAAAAAGCAAACCATTTATTGATCGGCTTAATCGTATAGAGGAATTGGGAATATTATACAAAGACGAATGGATGGAATTAAGAAGAAAAAGAAACGAGATTGCTCATGAATATTCTTTCAACAAAGAGGATGTCGTCTGTGGTATCAATGACATCCATAACTCTATTCGGAAGCTTGTTGGTATTTATAACACCTTTTATAGCTACTGCATGGGACGGTTTGAATTTATCAAAAATTCTCAATTTTTGGCTCAAATGAGCAATGGCAACCATTATATAGAAAACAGCAAAAAATCTGAATTAAGCCAAGTTGCCACCTGACGCACTTTTCTCCCCTCGCCCTCGTGGAGAGGGGCTTTTTCGTTTCTCACCGCATAGGTAGCAACTTGAATTAATTAACCCAAGTTGCCACCTATTCAAAATTCGGGATCGCATCCAATCGTCCCCCCTCAATCCCCCCGTAAACGGGGGGAGGTCTGCGGCCTACTCCCTCCCCGTTTATGGGGAGGGCTGGGGGGGGGCAAGTAGGTGGCAACTTGGGTTAATTAATCTGCAAACAATATAATCAAAGTCAATCTGACCATCGGCTGAAGGCCGCTGGCTTAAAATACGCACTGGAAGTGCTATTCCGGCTAAAGCCGCCTAAAATCAGGTTACTAGCGACGATGGATATCTCAAGTATCAGACTGATCCCGTCTCCGCTTACAGTTGGTGAGACGCAGTTCAAGAATACCTGGCAGACCGGAGAAATCCTAGAAGCCACGGTAGTAACTTCTCAGGCCGGGCACCTCACACTAAAACTGGGTGACACCCAGATCCAAGCCAAAAGTAATCTACAGTTTTCACCAGGACAGCACCTGCACCTTCAGGTGAGCGAACTCGGCGAATTGCCGGTACTGCGTTTATTAAATGAGGTTTCTGTCGCTACGCCCGCCCAAATCCAGGGGCGAACTCTACGGATGGCCTTACCGCAACGGGGCTCCCTCACCCCAGTACTCAAAGATCTGCTGCGCCTCGCTCAATCCACGCCTGAAGGCGCAAAAAATCCCCATCCGACCCTTTCCACTCTAGCCACCGCAATGTTGGCCCATCTACCGCAAGTCAGTAATCTCGAACATCCCGAGGGATTAAAACAAGCAATCCGCGAGTCCGGTCTCTTTCTGGAATCTCACCTGGCTACTCTTTCTTCAGGAACTTCTCCCTCTACAGACCTCAAGGCCGATCTCCTGCGCTTGGAAGCAGCGGCCCGAGCGACACCTCCATCGCAATCCTCTCCCTCGGTCGAAGAGAATCTTGCTGTTCTTGTGGATAAAATAGATTCTGCTGCCGACCACCTATTTTCTCCCGAATCCGTCAAGAGTTTTCTGCACACGATACAAAGGGCACTGGCAGGCGTGGAGGTCAATCAAATGAATTTGATCGACGGCGGAATTCTAGCTCTGGAGCTACCGATACGAAGAGGGAATGAAGTAGATACCGTCGCATTGGTGGTTGAAGAAGGTGAGGAATCCTCGGATGGTCGCGGAGGTGTCCAACGACCATGGACGGCAACGCTACGTTTTGATCTGAAAGGCTTAGGAGCAGTTTGGACACGAATAACGGTGACTCGCGAGGTATCGGTATTATTTCAAACCGAACGAGCGGATGCGTCGCAGACCCTAGGGACCTGGTTGGATACACTACGCGCCACTTTGGTCGAGGCTGGGCTAAATCCTGGTCGGCTAAGTGCTCAAACGGGTCCATTACCGCCTCTACCACGCAGAAAACCCTCGATACCCTTATTGGATGAGCGTGCATGAAGGTTCGCAGTAGTTCCCCTCCCCCACCTGGCGCCGTAACGTTGTACTACGACGGCAGCAATGCCCCACGCATTACCGCAAAAGGGCATGGTGAGCTAGCCGCGCAGATCTTGCAAATAGCCAGAGAACACAATATTCCCCTCCACGAAGACCCCGAACTTCTGGAATTACTCAGCCAACTCGACCTCGGCGATGAAATCCCCCGAGCCCTCTATGTGGCCATTGCCAAGGTCATTGCCTTTGCCTATTGGGTAAACGGTAAAACTCCCTAAGAATTGGGAGATACATTGATATAGGTATCGATACCGTACCGTTTTAGCTATGACAAATAAATCATTTTGTTCTTACGCTGGCCTTGTCTAAGTTAACCCAAGTTGCTACCTACATTGAGTAATTCTTTGGTCGCCCTCCTCCCACCCCCTCCCGTTGGGAGGGGGTGGGAGGAGGGCGATCAAAAAACTACTTGTCTGGAAAGAATTATAGCTTGAGACTGTAGGTGGCAACTTGGGTTAAGCTAATAGCTCCTCCGCATCAATTCACCCCACCGTCTCCTGAGCAATTGCACAAATTTTTCCTTAGCTTGCGGGAGAGGCAGAATAAATAGATACCCAACGAATTGATGATTGACCTACCCACACTAAAGTCTTAGACGTTACTTATCAGTAATCGATTAGTAACAAAACTGTAAACTGCTCGTCACATTAGGTAGTTATCCTCGCAGGAGCCAATTCTGGTAGCAAAACAAATTCTCCTGAGAGCAATCAATGTTAAATAACACGACAGTAAGAGTACGATTAATTCTCCTGGTTGGTATTTTGCTGGTGACCATGGCAGCAATCAGCATCGTTGGGGCAATTGCGATGAATGCCAGTAATAACGCATTCCGCACAGTTTACGAGAATCGAGTTATGCCGCTCAGACAATTATCCGAGATCGGAATACACATGCAGTCAACCGCAATGTTAATTCTGGACGCCGGCACCAATATGACGGAACAAACCTTCACCGTCAACCTTGATATCATTGAGAATGATACTGCTGCGATTGATCAATTATGGACAGGCTATCTCAGAAACGCCTTAACACTCAAAGAACAGCAACTCGCTACGGTAGCAAAACAAGCCAGCAATCAGTTTCATCAGGAAGTAGTGATGCCTGCCAAGGCAGCGATAAAACAAAAATTCGATACCAATGCTTTGAGTACCCTGCTAGCGCTCGCACCTCAGGTCAAAGAGAAACTTGATATTGGGATCAGCAAGCTTGCTGCGCTCCAACAATTTCAAGAAACAATGACGCAAACTGAATTCGAGGAATCGCAAAACCGTTTTACCCTGATGTTAACGATGATCGCAATACTGGGATTGGTTGGCGGTAGTTGTGGCGTGATTTTCTCCATTTTTATCGTTCGCCGACTGATTGCTGAACTTGGTGGAGAACCGCGCTTTGCCGCCACCATCGCTAACCGAGTAGCACGCGGCGATGTTTCTACCGTCATTGCGGTTAAACCTGGTGATACTAGTAGCTTAATGTATGCCTTGAACAAAATGCAGCAGTCCTTTATCGATTTTGCCACCGCCCAGGCTGAAATGACGCAAGCACATGAGACCGGCGCGGTGGATCATCAAATGCCAAATGGGAAATTTCCTGGTATCTACGGCCGTATGGCAGATTCGATGAATGAGGTCGTACAATCCCATATCGCAATTTCCCGCCAGGTTGTCGACGTCGTCTCATGCTATGCGCAAGGAGATTTCTCGGTCAATATGAGCCAACTGCCAGGCAGGCAAATGCAGTTAACTGTAGCGGTGGACAGCGTTAAGAACAGCCTCCTCGCTATCAATAACGAAATATGGACTCTCGTGGACGCAGCACTACGCGGTGATTTTAGCGCACGAGGTAATGTCGATCGCTATCAATATGACTTCTACAACATGGTAAGCGGTCTCAATCAATTTATGGAAATCTGCGAGACAGGCCTTGATGATATTGCCAAAGTCTTAAACGCATTGTCTCGTGGCGACCTGACAATACAAACTAGCGATAATTTCCAGGGGACGTTTGGTAAACTCAAGGAAGATGCCAAGACGACGGTAGCCAAACTGACCACAATTATTAAACAAATCCAACACACCACCGATACGGTTAACAATGCCGCAATGGAGATTGCTAATGGCAATAACCATCTCTCCCGGCGTACCGAAGAACAGATTGTCAGCCTAGGCAAAACGTCATTGAGTATGGCGGACCTCACCGTTACCATCAAACGCAACACCGATCGTGCCCGACAGGCCAACCAACTTGCTGTAGACGCATCCAGTGTGGCCGTGTGTGGCGGTGAGGTCGTCAATCAAGTGGTGCAAACCATGGGGGAGATCGATCAGTCATCAAAACGGATCGTTGACATTATCGGTGTAATCGACGGCATTGCTTTCCAAACCAATATTCTTGCCCTCAACGCTGCCGTCGAAGCCGCGCGAGCAGGCGAACAGGGTAGGGGATTCGCTGTTGTCGCCACTGAAGTACGTAGCCTTGCGCAACGTAGCGCCACTGCCGCCCGGGAGATTAAACAGTTAATCGAGGATTCGGTTAACAAAGTAAAAGACGGAGCCCAACTTGTCGATCTTGCCGGCCGCAGCATGGAAGAAATTGTCGGTTCGATTCATAAAGTAACTACCATCATGACGGAAATATCAACTAATTCAAAAGAACAAGCCTGTAGCATTGAGCAGATTAATCAGTCGCTCCAATATATAGATAAATCCACAAAGCAAAACGCTACCTTAGTAGAACAGGCTGCACTCTCTGCAGAGAGACTGAAGGGACAAGCAAATAATCTATCCCAAACCGTCAGCACTTTCCATCTTAATCAAATGGCTGCCAATATTGGCGCCAAACGAATTCGGGAATGGCAACCGCTGGCACTGGCCGCCTGAGATCGTCAGCCAAAATTCGACGTTCTCGTTTTTCAGAAGGGAATTAGTATGTTACGCTCAGTAACTCAAGTTACTTCCTAACACGCATTTCTCTTCCCCACTTGCAGGGGAGAGATTGTTTTATTACCCGAAAAACCAAAGTCAGGCCACCATTTCGCTAGGGGGAGGGCGATAAGAAAATTACCTGCCTGGCAAGAATTACCGCTTGAGACGGTAGGTGGCAACCAAATTACTTTAATGTTGCCTAGTACGACATCCTTACTTGAGCCACATCGGAACACTATGTCTAATAGTAATAAAAATGAATCGCCAGTGCCAGGTTCTCTCGAACAATTCCGGGGGGCAATGGCAACGATTCTCTCCAGCAGCACGGTTAGGTCACTAATAAAATATGTAGAACCAATTCACCCAGACACGCGTTGCGCTGTCGTGCTGGATATGCTCATCAGCGATCAGTCATTATTTGTAATTCCTGTTGTGGATCAAGATAACGTGCCCATCGGCCTCATTAATAGAAATAAAATGCTAGAAACATTTAGCCGCCCGTATACTCGTGAGCTATATGGGAGAAAACCAATCTCAGATCTTTCTGAAGCCTCACCCATTATTGTCGAGCAAGATAAGAATATCGATGACGTGGCCCGGATCATTTCTGACACTGGTCCGCAATCAATCTCAGATGGCTTTATTATTACTTGCGAGGGAATTTACGTTGGCATGGGATCTGGATATAGTCTACTTAATGCGATTACCGAACAAAAAAATGCCAATCTGTATCAGTTGGCACACTTTGATGCGATGACTGGCCTACCCAGTCGCATGTTATTTCAAGATCGATTGATCCAGGCATGTTCTCATTCGTTACGTAAAAATAACGGCGTAACACCACCCCGTACTTCAGTAGCGCTGCTGTTCCTTGACTTGGATCGTTTCAAGTTAGTGAACGATACCTTTGGACACCACATCGGTGATTTGCTTCTCAAAGAAGTTGCACAACGCTTATTGTCATGCGTACGCATGGATGATACTGTCGCGCGATTAGGTGGGGATGAATTCACGATTATTCTTCCGCGCGTAAAAAACACCCAGGATGTAGCTTTCGTTGCACAAAAGATAATTACCGCTATCGCCAAACCATTCAATCTCTGTAAACATGAAATATTCGTTGGCGTAAGTGTCGGTATAGCGCTCTTTCCCAGCGACGATTCAGAGATTAACAATCTTATCCAGAAGGCGGATACCGCTCTATATCACGCCAAGGGTAACGGTCGAAATCAATATCAATTCTTTACGGAGGAGATGAACCAGGTAATTTCTAAGAGGATTGCACTGGAAAGAAATCTGCGCCTCGCACTGGAGAATAATGAATTTTTCTTGTACTTTCAACCACAGGCAAACATAAAAACGGGACGTATTGACGGTATTGAAGCACTGATCAGATGGCGACATAACGGAAATGAAATCTCCCCTACCGATTTCATACCATTTGCCGAGGAAACAGATCTAATTGTCAGAATTGGTGAATGGGTGTTACGAACCGCTTGCCGGCAAGGAAAAATCTGGCAAGTTGCTGGTCTACCTCCTGTGCAAATCGCAGTTAATTTGTCGATGCGTCAACTGCACCAAGCCAATTTCCTAGAACGAGTTATTGAAATTCTCAGAGAGACCGGTTTTGATCCTACGTATTTAGAATTCGAGTTAACTGAAAGTCTCTTAATGAGAAATGTTGAAGAAACCATCGTCCTTTTAGAACACCTCAAAGAGTTAGGTATAAAATTATCTATAGATGATTTTGGAACGGGCTATTCTTCATTGAGTTACCTTCAACGCCTCCCCATCGACGCGTTGAAAATAGATCGTAGTTTTGTTCAGGGTATCGATAAAACAGGGGCCAATCTCAACATTATCCGTGCCATTATTGGCTTGGCGCATGGCCTGGGCATTACCGTAATTGCTGAAGGAGTTGAAACAAAAACACAGCTTAACTTCCTACGCAAACAGCAATGTGATCGGATTCAGGGTTATTTATGCAGTCGACCACTAACCTCTACAGTATTGGAGCAGTTTCTTTCTAGTAGATACTGTCTAGACGTTGAGTGATAGAAGCTGCGGGGTCATGTCAATGTGAAGCGCTACCGAACACTTTGTATAATCAAAAAATGAAATGCTCTGATTTTCGACAAGAGCGCCGACTGCCTCCCTATGCTTTATCTATCGATCCTATGCCCCCACATCCACTGAATATAGAATATCATTCTCTCGGAAAGCTCCAGATCCAAACCATCCCCGAAGGGCGTAGCGAGCAAATCACACAACAACTCTGCCGTATGGATCCATGGCGTGCTTTGAATTATTCTCCGACCAGACTATCAAATTACTTGATGGGTACCGACCCATGCCTGCGCTGTAGGATTATCGTCGCAACAGATCCTGATAATATGGATAAACAACGAGTGGCGGGGCTACTTTGTGTAAGATATCCGTGGTTGTTCGGGGCTTGCCTGGAACTCTTGGCAATTTTTCCCGATTATCAAAAAATGGGACTTGGTACCGAGGTCCTCTCCTGGCTGGAACGGCGAGTAGCGGCAGATGCCAGAAATTTATGGATCTTGGTCTCTGCGTTCAACGAATCGGCACGGTCTTTTTATCGTAGACAGGGATACACGGAGATTGCCAAAATTGATGATCTCATCCAGACAGGATGCGACGAGATTCTACTCAGAAAGGAACTTGCACATCTCAAAAAATAGGATCTTTAATGAAATTCTCATAGCCCTGGCGGTGATGATTATCTCGTCATTCCTGCAGGGAATACTACTAACCTGCGCGTTGGTTAGGGGACTCCAGCTAAATAGCATATTGGACGG